>CAZXSG010000835.1:0-2803 GCA_964643185.1 uncultured Holophagales bacterium | reverse complement strand
GGGGGGATGGCGGGCGGCGTGTTGGTGAGGTCGGCGGCGGCGAACACGATGCCGGTGGCCTGGCGGGCTTTGAGCTTGTCGAGCGCGGCGTTTAGGTCTGCCGTGTAGCTCGCGAGCGGGGGCACCGTGACGCCGTCGATCGCCGTGCCGTTGAGCACAGCGCCGAGATAGTCGTTGCCGACGTTCTCGAGGAAGACGAAGGTGGGGGCCAGCGCCACGGCCTGGTCGACCATGGAGCCGAGTCGCAGCACCTGGTTGCGGAGCGTGAGATCGATGAACGCGCCGCAGGCGCCGCCGCGGGTCTCGGAGGCGGTCGTCGCGCGGAGCATGTCGCCGATGGCGCAGCCGCCGATCGAGAGGTTGTTGTAGGGCCGCGCGAGAGCCAGGTTCTTCGGCACGCCCGTCGACGGCTTGGCCGTGAAGCTCGGGGCCAGCGACGTGAGGACGAGGCAGCCGCCCTGACCGGGCTCGCCGATGATGGGCTGCTGGAAGTCGGCTCCCGCGGAGCGCGCGATGATCGCGCCCACAGAGTCCACCTGCACGTGCTCGGCGAGGCAGTTGTTGGAGAAGCCGGCACCCTCGGAGTCGCCGAGCCACGCGATGCGGGAGAGGTCCACCTGAGCCTGGGCCTGGGTCGCGCCCGCGAGGACGAGAGCGCCGAGGGCGAGAGAGATTCCGTTCTTCTTCATGTTCATGGCTCTCTAACTCAGAACGAATAGATGAGGTTGCCGACGAGAAGGTCGGCGAACGTCGTGTACCGCGCGCTGAAGTTGTCCTTGTTGGTCGTGGTCGTCCGGTCGTGGAAGAAAAGGAACAGGTTCGAGATCTCGGCGCGGAGGCCGAAGAGGTGCATGCCGAGACCCACGCTCACGCCCGTGCGGTTCGCGTCGGGGAGGAGCGGGGAGACGTCCTCGTCGGGCTGGGGCGTCTGGTCGTACACGAAGCCCACGGCGGCCCAGGTGTTCTTGTTGTGGCCGAAGCGTGCGGTGGCGCCGGCGCGGATCGTCCAGGTGTTCCGCCAGTTGTGCTCGAGCGTCGAGGTGGGAACCTGCTTGCCGTTGACGGCCTGGAACTCAAGGACCGTCTTGTCGAAGACCTCCCAGCCCGTGTAGTTGCCGTTCACCTCGAGGGTCAGTGCCTTGTCGAAGAGGTCGACCGCGGCGCCGAACATGAGGAGATCGGGCTCCTGAACGGTGGTGGTGACGGGGACGTCGACGCCGAGCGGGAAGCGTGCGTTGAGCACCGCGCCGAGCTGCGGGTTCACCGAGTTGAGGAAGAACCTGCCGTTGCCCTTGAACTTCATGTCGACGGCCGAGTGGTACGCCACGCCGACGCGGACGTCCTTGACGGGCTTGAGCATGATGCCCGCGGTCCAGCCGAGAGCGGTCTTCACGTCGCTCCGGATGTCCACGTGGAGCGCGTCGACGAACTTGTTCTGGAACGGATCGAACACGCCCTGCGCGCGCTGGAGCTTCACGTCACCGATGCGAAGCTCGGGGCCGGCGCCGACGGCCAGCCACTCGGTGACCTGGTAGGACGCCTGCAGCGAGAACGAGAACGTGCGCAGGTCGACGCGCTTGGAGAGGTACTTGCCGGCGAAGTTCTCGTTGTCGTCCCACGCGGTGGAAAGACCGTACGGGAACCAGGCGCCGAGCGAGAGGTTGAAGCCCTTGGAGATGGGCGCCGCGACGTAGAAGTTGGGCGGGAAGAAGATCTGCTTCTGCTGCTTGGCCTCGTAGCCCGCGCCCGGGAAGGGGTTGAGCCCTTCGAGCTTCGAGTTCGGGAAGATCAGCGTCATGCCCACCATGGCCGTCAGCTTCTCGTTGGAAGCGAGGCCGGCCGGGTTGTAGAACATCGCGGACGGATCGTCAGCCGTCGCGGTGAACGCGCCGGCAGTCGCGGTGGCGCGCGCGCCCGCTTCGAAAATCGCGAAGCCAGCCGCACTTGCGGAACTCGCAAAGCCAGCCGTCAGCACGACGGCACAGGCCCTCGAAAGCCAATTCATCTTGATCACCCCAACCTCCTAAAAATCATCCCGGTTTTCTGCGTTCAAAGAAGGGGCCGAGGCCCCTTCGCGAGAGTGTCCACTCAAGTTAACGCGCATCATACGCCGGAGTGAGCCCGGGCTCATTTCGCACGAAGGACGGGCGCGAAGCTCCCGACCTTGGCCGCCTCGCGGGCCGTGCCGGCCTCGTCCACACGCCTCACCGGCGTGGTGTGCGGAGCCGTGAGGACGATTTCCGGCGTCTCCTCGCATTCCTTCGCGATGGCGATCATCGCGTCGCAGAACGCGTCCAGCTCCTCGATGGGCTCGCTCTCGGTGGGCTCGATCATGAGAGCGCCCGGCACGATGAGCGGAAACGACATCGTGGGCGGGTGGAAGCCGAAGTCCATGAGCCGCTTGGCGATGTCGATGTTGTGGATGCCCTTCGAGGCCTGCTTCTTGTCGTCGAAGACGACCTCGTGGTAGCTCGGGGCATCGAACTTGAGGTGATAGAAGGGCTCGAGCCGCTTGCGAATGTAGTTCGCGTTGAGCACCGCGTTCTCGGCCACCTCGTGGATGGTGTTGCCGTAGGACGCGATGTACGTGAGCGCGCGGACGAGGACGCCGAAGTTGCCGTTGAACGTGCGCATGCGTCCGATGGACTGCGGCCTGTCGACGTCGAGGTAGTAGCGGCCCGAAGGGTCGCGCTCCACTGTGGGAGCCGGCAGGAACGGCACGAGACTCTCGCCGACGCCGACCGGTCCGGCGCCCGGACCGCCGCCGCCGTGAGGTGTCGAGAACGTCTTGTGGAGGTTCATG
>CAZXSG010000834.1:0-2804 GCA_964643185.1 uncultured Holophagales bacterium | reverse complement strand
TCACGCCGACGGACGGCACCGTCGACGTCTACACATCGTTCATCGACAACGGCACGGGAGACCCCGTGATCTCGCCGTTCACGCTGCCGGCCATCACCCTGCCCCCGATCTTCACGGCGACGAGCCCGTGCGCGCCGATGCAGGGTAGCGGCGGAGGCGTCCCCGACGGCACGAACCTCTCGCGCGTGGACATCGACACGGCGCGCTACCCGGACGCCCTCTGCAACGACGGCACGCCGGGTCTCTACTACGTGCGCAAGGGTACGGGAACCGGAGCCAACCGCTGGATCCTCAACGTGACCGGTGGCGGGTCGTGCTTCACGGGCACGACCTGCGCGAACCGCTGGTGCTCGATCGACACCGGCTTCGGCGCGAACCTCATGACCAACCGCTATGCCGCGGCGAAGGGCCTCGCGGGGAACGGACTCCTCTCCCAGCGCGCGGACAACGCGTTCGGGAACTTCAACTACGTGTTCATCTACTACTGCAGCTCCGACGCCTGGATGGGCCGCGTCTCGGATCGGCCGCTCGTGGACGAAAGCGGTCGCGCGTACACCATCCACTTCCAGGGCGCCCGGATCCTCGAGGCGGTGCTCAGCGAGCTGCGGGCCGGAGTGACCTACCGCGATGCCGCCACGGACCAGCAGATCCGCCTGCCGGACCTGGACGATGCCGAGGTCGTCCTCTTCGCCGGGGAGTCGGCCGGCTCGGCCGGCGTCCAGCGCAACGTCGACCGCGTCGGGGAGTATCTGAAGAGCCACAACCGCACGGGAAACCTCGTGTTCCGGGCCCTCCTCGACGCGGCCAACGAGCCTTCGAACGAGGCCTTCCCGCTCTACGAGAGCAGCGCTCGATCCTCCCTCCGGGCGACGGCGGTCATCGTGAGCGGCCGGGTCGACGAGTCGTGCTTCGCGATGCACGCCGCCGACCCGTGGCGCTGCGGCGACGCGGCGCACGTGCGGGCGAACCACCTCACGACGCCGTTCTTCCTGAGGCAGGACCTCATCGATCCGAACTCGCTGGACGATTTCGGAACGGAGACCTGGGCCTTCGGCACCCAGCTCGTCGAGTACGCACAGTTCACCTGGGATCACCTCGACGCGCTCTCCCGGATCCGTTCGACCGCGGAGGAGAAGGACGCGATGACGATGGAGCCCGGCCTCTACGGCCCCCACTGTGACAAGCACACGGCCATTCGCGACAACGCCGCCTTCCTCACGGACAAGATCGCCCGGGACGGTGGCCTCTTCACTTACCACGACACGTTCCGGAACTGGCTCGTCGGCGGCACGCCGCGCGTCGTCCTCCAGCCCCGTCCCACCACCCAGCCCGCACCGAAGTCGGCCGAGTGCGGAGACTGAACCCAACAGACGGAGACGCACCATGCTTCGCAATCTCTCGACCGCCATGACCTGTCTGATCCTCTCCCTGCCTCTTTGCGCCGCCACGTGGACCGTGCCGGGCCTTTCGAACGCGCCGGGCCGCAACAGCACGTTCTTCGTGAGCGAGCTGAAGCTCCGCAATCCGGGCACGGCCGCGGCCGCGGTGACGTTCGAGCTGCTGCCGATCGTGGGCGGCGCCGTTCCGTCTGCGACGCGCACGATCGCTCCAGGGGAGACGCTGGTTCTTCCGAACGCTCTCCAGGAGCTGTGGGGAGCCGGGGACCGCGCGGGGGCGATCCGCCTCACGTCGGCGGAGCACCTGTACATCGCGGCGCGCACGTACAACAACGCCGATCCCGCCGGCACGTTCGGGCTCGGGGTCGAGGCCGTGCCCGACGAGAAGCTCCTCTCGGCGGGACAGACCGGGCACGTGGGCTGGATCGCCGAATCGCCGGACGGCTCGCGGGGCTTCCGCACGAATGTCGGAATCGTGCTGCCCGCCGCGGGAGCCACGGTAGACGCGATCGTCTATGGCGAGGACGGCCTCGAGAAGGGCCGGCGGACGTTCTCGGGCGGGCCGCTCGCGATGCAGGTGGGCATTCGCGACATCGCTTCGGGCGTCACATCGGGCGATCTCGCCGTGGCGCGGCTCGAGCTGCGCGTGACGGCGGGCAAGGCCACGGGCTACAGCGCCGTGGTGGACAACGTCACCGGCGACGGCTTCACCGTGCAGCCGCAGCGGGTCACGCCCGGCACGTGGGCGGATCTCTCGCTCAACGGCGTGTCGCGCGGCCCCGGACGCTTCAACACGTTCTTTCGCACGGACGCTCGGCTCGTGAACCCGGACGCCGTGGCCCGCACGGTGACGGTCTCGGGCGTGTCGCTCCTGGCCGGCGGACAGCCGTTCCCGGCAAAGGCGACGATCACGCTGCCGGCGCGGGCCGTGCGGGAGGTGACGGACGTCCTCCAGACGCTGCTGCACGCGCCGGACGGCACGAACGGCGCGCTGCGCTTCGAGACCGACGGGCCGCTCCTCGTGCTGGGCCGCACCTCGAACATCCGTTCGGACGGGTCCACGTTCGGTGCGGTTCAGAAGACGTTCCAGGCCAGCGACTATCTGAGCATCGGGCGTCCGGGCGCGTTCGTGGGGCTCATCCAGTCGGGCGCCACGCCGGGATACCGCACGAATGTCGGCTTCCTCTCGGGTCCCGGGGGAGCCGTCGTCGATCTGACCCTGAAGGACCGGGCGGGTGCGACGGTGGCGACTCGGACCGCGGCCGTGTCGCTCGGCGCGTACGCCTTCTATCAGCCGCCGCTGTCGGACCTCTTCCCCGGCATCGCGATTCCCGAGAACGCGGCGCTCGAGATCACGCCGACGGACGGCACCGTCGACGTCTACACATCGTTCATCGACAACGGCAC
>CAZXSG010000833.1:0-2805 GCA_964643185.1 uncultured Holophagales bacterium | reverse complement strand
GACCTCCTGCTCGGCTCGCTGGCGCTCGACGTCGGCCGCGTGCAGGGAGGCCGCCGTGGACGACACGACGAGCAGGGAGACCCCGATGCTGAGGACGACCAGGAGCGCGAGTGCGAAGCTCGAATCGTAGAGTCCCGCGCGTTGCCCGAGCATGCAGACCCAGCCGACGAGGAACAGAACGGCCGGTATCGTCGGGAGCAGCCGCCGTACGACGACGCCTGCGGCCGTGTCGCTGATGGCGAACCGGGCGAGCCCGCGGTCCGGGCTCGCGGCCAGGATCGCGACCGACAGGACGAAGAACGACAGTGCCGTGTGCACGGCCATGGAGGTGTAGGGTCCCACCCGGTAAAGAGCCTGCACGTCGTACGTATAGCCGAGGATCGCCAGAGTCGCGAGGACGAGAGTGACCGGCGCGAACCAGCCCAGAAGGCCTGCGGAGCGCAAGCCTCTGGCGCGAATCCCGAGGAGCGAGAGGCCCGAGGAAACGAAGCACACGGCGGTCGCTGGAGCCATCCTCCCGGGCGGCAGGTCGCTCGGGGCGCGAGAGTCCCGCACGAGCAGCTCGTCGATGCCCAGATTCCACGCGAAGAGATCCTGGGAGAGGGAAAGGGCGCCGAGGAAGGCGACGATTACCGAGAGAGCCCGCGCCACGCTCATCGCACGAGATCCCTGCAAGGCGCCGTGGAACAACCAGAGAGCGACCCCCGCCGCTGCGAAGCCGCAGGCTGTGTTCATTTTCATGGATACGAGCTGGGGGAGAACGCTCTTCAGAGGCGCGACGCCGAACAGCCAACCGAACACCACCACGACCCCCACCGCGATGACGACGAGGGCACCCGCCCTCGACAGCGCCTGGACGGTCGGGAGGTACGGGCTTCGAGGTGCTTCGCCGGGAGTCACGCGCAACGGACGTGTTCAGCCTTTGCCACAGCATAGAGCCAAACCGCCGGCCGGCGGTCTGGACATGAGAAAATCGCACGGCATGATGAGCTACGTTCAGAACCTCCTCGGGCACGCTGCCTGGGCGGACGCGATCTTCCTTCGGGCGTGGGCCAAGGCCAACCGGGAGGACACCGAGCTCCGCGAGCGCATGTCGCACGCCGCCGGAACCCACCGGCTCTTCCTCGACACGTTCCTCGGGACCAGCGAGATCGCCTGGGACCGGATCCTGCGGGGGGAGCTGCCGCCGCCCTGGGCCGGCCAGCCGCTCCGCACGTACGACGAGGTCAGGGCCTTCACGAGGGAGAACCACGCCCGCACAGTGGCGTTCCTCGGGCCACTTTCCGAGGAAGACCTGGCGCGGCCCGTCACGGTGCCCTGGATCGGTGAGCCTCCGTGCGTGATCCCGGTGTCCGAGGCGCTCGTCCAGGTGGCGCTCCATACGCAGCATCACCGCGGACAGAACCTCCACCGACTACGGGAGATCGGGGGCCAGCCGAAGAACGTCGACTACATTCTCTGGCTCTGGAAGGGCCGTCCCGCGCCGATCTGGGACTGAGGGCGTCTCCTCGCGGGTGAAGTCGACGAGAAAGACGCCGAGCTCACGTCCGCCGGCGGAGACGGGCGGGGCCGAGATGCGCAGTCGGAGCGCCCCGAGCGGCGACAGATCGTCCTTCGTGACCTGAATCCTCACGGGGCTGAGATCCCAAACGGGAGCGCGCAGGTTGCGCGAACGGCCCCAGGAGAGGGCCAGCTCGACGGGCGCGTCGCGCGGGGCGGCGACTCGGAGGACGTACGCGCCCGGGACCGCGGGGAGGAGCAGCGGGGCTTCGCTCCGATTCCACCGGCCGGCGTGAGGTCCGTCTCCCACGTCGAGCGTCTCGACTCCGTGCATGCCGCTTGTGAACACCCCCCTCGTCAGGGGGCCTTCGAGCGAATCGCCGAAGGCCAGAAGCGCCACTCCTTCGGGAGCCTCCGCGGGTACTCTGTACGCGAGGGAGACACCCGGCGTCGCGGACAGCAGCGGGAACGAGAACGCCGCCGCCCGCTCGCGAAACGGGGAGACGTCGGGGGTGACGACGAACGACACGCCCCACTGTTCCCGCAGCAGGAACGCCGACACCCGGGGCGGCAGCGGCGGCGGCATGCGGCCCTCGAGGAGGGGGCCGAGAATCGGATCCCGCAGCCGGAGCGCGCGGGCCGCGGCCGGTGGGCGCGAGAGGTAGCCGGACGTGATGGGCCTTTCGTGCTGGAGCTGCCGGATGAGGCTCGGAATGCCCTCGTCGAGGTCGAGCACGAGGCCGCGGTCCGGATCCCGCGCGATGGCGTCCAGCGACCTCTCGAGCCGATTCCTGTGGTAGCCGCTCGAGCCCGGGTGCGCCGGCAGGAGCTCGACGGTGAGGCCGGCGGCAAAGAGCGCGAGGAGCCCGCGCGATCGTGTCGACGGTGTCGACAGTGTCGACGCGGCGAGCGCCGTCCCCACGGCGAGCGGCAGCAAGCCGAGCAGCACGAACCGGTTGCCCCCGCCGCCCAGCCGGAGGGCGGGCACGAGGAGTTCGAGAAGGCCGTAGGGAAGGGGAATCCCGGTCACCTGGCCGTCCACCTTCAGATGCGGCCCGAGCGACAGGAGCACCGCGAGCCCGCCCGCCACGGTGAGCCCGCAGAGCGCCGCCGAGCGGCGCCGCCAGAGGGCGAGGCCGAGGCCGAGGAGGGGAACGAGGCCGAGAGCACTCGTGGCCTCCACCTCCTCGGGTGTCGGTGGACGGAACGAGAACTTCGACCGGCCGATGGGCTGCGCGGGGCCCGGCAAGACGAGCGACAGCACGTCGATCGAAAGGCGCTCCGGATCGTGCCCCACTGTGACTC
>CAZXSG010000832.1:0-2805 GCA_964643185.1 uncultured Holophagales bacterium | reverse complement strand
CCGGAGCTCTTCTCGTGAGCGCGCGGATCCCGCGCGACGAGAAGGAGCGCCTGCTCGAGATCTTCCCCGGCGGCGAGGGGCCGCCCATCGAACGCGCGCTCCGTGACGTCGTCGCGACGCCGGAGGAGATCGCGTTCCGGAAAGCCGGCTCCGCGAGCCGGCGCGAGCGCTTCGAGACCTCGTTCTGGGGACGCCTCGCGAACCGCCTGTTCCTGCTGTTCGGCGACGGCGCTCAGGCTGCGCGCCTGGATGCAGATGAAAGCGGTTTCGTCCTCGTCTTCGGTGACGCACATCGCGAGGTGCGCGTCGCGGCGCCGCGCGCGGCCGTCTCGCGCGTGCTGCGGCGTCTACCGTCCCTGCCCTGGACGAGTGGGTTCGAGATGGAGGAAGGCGCGGCCGCCGCGGCGCTCTCCCTCGAGCTCCTCGGCGACGGCGCGCTCGCTCTCCGGCCGGTCGTGGTGACGGTCGGGGACGCGCGGGTCTTCGTGCGTCCCCAAGTCGCGCCGTTCCTGCTGGACCAGCACGTTCTGCTGCCGGGCTCGCGCACGCTGCTCGGCCTCCTCGCGGCACGGCGCCCGTACGCCGAGCCCGAGAGCGGCGATCAGGCGCTCCTCGACTTCGGCGGCGAGGGCTACCGGCCGTCGCCGATCGGCCTTCCGCTGGACCGCGAGACGCTCGTCCCCCGCGAGAAGGTGCCGCGCTTTCTCTCGCGTCACCGCGCCGAGATCGACGCGCTGCCCGAGGTGCTGGTGCCCGAGGAGCTGCGCGGCGGCGGGCTGCTCCGCGTCTCCGGCGCGCGGCTGCATCTCGTTTCGGATTCGAGGTCGCAGCTCGTCGTCGAGCTGTTCCTCCTCATGAAGGAGCGGGAGGTGCCGCTCGGGACGGTGCTCACAGCGCGGCGGGCGAAGGAGAAGCTGCTGTCCTTTGCCGGGCGGCTTCTCGACCTCACCGATCCCGCGCTGGACTTCGTCGACCTCCTCGGCAAGGGCGCGATCGAGGGATCGGGGGACGCCGTCCGGCTGCGGCTCACGCCCCTCGAGCTGTGTCTCGTGCGGGCGTACCTGCGCGGCCCCGTTTCGATCACGTCGGAGCCCGGAGTCTCGCCCGCGGCGCTCGAACGCCTCGAGAGCTCCTCGCCGAGCGCGCCGCCGCCGCCGTCCCTGGGCGTCTCGCTGTTCCCGTTCCAGGAAGCGGGGCTGTCGTGGCTCTGGTTCCTCCGCCAGAACGGGTTCGGCGGCCTCCTCTGCGACGACATGGGCCTCGGCAAGACGCACCAGGCCATGGCGCTCATCGCCGCCATGACGCGCGATGGTGGGGAAGCTCCGAGCGTCCTCGTCGTGTGCCCGGCGTCGGTCATTCCGCACTGGGAGGAGAAGCTCGGGAAGGTGCTGCCCGGCATTCCGCGCGTGACGCATCACGGGGCGTCGCGGCGGGAGCTGAAGCCGCGTCCCGGGGTCACGCTCACCACGTGGGGGACGCTCCGGAGCGACGTGGTGGGGGAAACGCCGCTCGCTCCCTTCGATCTCGCCGTGTTCGACGAGATCCAGCAGGCCAAGAGCCCGGCGAGCCAGGTCCACCGCGCCGCCCGGCACGTGGCGGCGGGCATGAAGCTGGGCCTCACGGGAACGCCCATCGAGAACACCACGGCCGACCTCGTCGCGCTGCTGGGCCTCGTGGTGCCGGGCCTCCTGCCCGACGCGCCGGCCGCTCGGCGCGCGTTCGAGAGCGACGAGGGGCGCGACCTGGAATCCCGCGGGCGCCTCTCGCGGCTCGTGAAGCCGTTCGTGCTGCACCGCACGAAGGCGCAGGTGCTCGACGGCCTGCCGCCGAAGATCCTCGACACCCGCCACTGTGAGCTCTCTCCCGAGCAGAGCGCGCTGTACCAGGACACGCTGAAGGGCGCCCAGGGGCTCCGGGACGCGCTCGGCACGAGCGACCGCGTTTCGTACCTCCACGTCTTCGCCGTGCTCTCGCGGCTCAAGCGCATCTGCGATCACCCGGCGCTGGTGGGCGGCAGCGAGGACGCCGGCTCCGGGAAGTGGGACCTCTTCACCGAGCTTCTCGAGGAGAGCCTCGCGAGCTCGCTCAAGGTCGTCGTGTTCACGCAGTACCTGGGCATGCTGAAGCTCTTCGCGCGGCATCTCTCGGCCAAGGGCGTGGGCTTCGCGGAGATCAAGGGCGACACGAAAGACAGGGCCGAGCCCGTCACGCGCTTTCGCGAGGACGCGAAGTGCCGGGTCTTTCTGGCGAGCCTCAAGGCGGGCGGCGTGGGCATCGACCTCACGCCGGCGTCGGTCGTGATCCACTACGACCGCTGGTGGAACGCGGCGCGGGAGGAGCAGGCGACGGACCGCGTCCACCGGCTCGGTCAGAAGCGCGGCGTTCACGTGCTGCGGCTCGTGACGAAGGGGACGCTCGAGGAGCGCATCGACGCGCTCATCGAGAAGAAGGCGGCGCTCCTCGGGGAGGTCGTTCCCGAGGACGATCCGAGCCTTGTGAAGCAGTTCGAAAGGTCGGAACTGGTGGATCTCCTGAGCGGGCCGGGTTTCGGCTAATATCGGCGGCTCGGGCGCGGATGGGTGGCCGAGTGGCTTAAGGCGGCGGTTTGCTAAACCGTTGTAGGGTCTTAAAGCCTTACCGGGGGTTCGAATCCCCCCCCGTCCGCCACTAACTTTGAATGTGGGGGTTTCTCTGAATTTGATCCTGGGGGTTTCTCGATCCCCCCAGGCCCCCCGAACCTAGTCTCTCTGCGCATCGCGCTCTCCGGAGGAGTGGCCGAGCGGTTTAAGGCGGCGGTCTTGAAAA
>CAZXSG010000831.1:0-2816 GCA_964643185.1 uncultured Holophagales bacterium | reverse complement strand
ACCTCCCGCTACCTCGAACAGTTTCTCGGGGCGGCCGAGAGGAGGCAGGTCCCGCTCATCGTGAAAGACGAGCAGGCGCAGTGTCAGTGCCGGCCCGCCGAGGCCCTCCCCGGGATCCGGACCTACCTGTACGTCGTCATGCCCATGAGGCTATGACGGCAGTGCCCGTGCCGGTTCTCGCCGGCTCGGACTCGCCCCATGGTCCGAGGCCTTCCATCCCAGGATTTCCGGTCCGCACCCAGGGAGACGTCCAGAGCCTCTCCTCGACGGGCTTCCGGAACCTTCAGCTCGTCAAGCACGCACTGCACCCGCGCCTGAACCTCATCGCGGGGCCGAATGGGCAGGGCAAGACGAACGTCCTCGAAGCCCTGGCGCTCGTCTCGGGACGCGCGTCGTTCCGGACCAGCGAGCTCCTCGACACCCTCGCTCCGGGGCACCGGGAGGCCGCCATCACGGTCGCAACGGGGGCCGGCGTCCTCGCGGCCTCGCTCGTCGAAGGCAAGCGGGCCCAGCTCCTCGAAGGCTGCCGCATCACCCGCGCCGTCGCGGCGCGCTACCTACCCATCGTGTTCCTGACCGGGTCTGACCTGACACGTCTCACGGGGAGTCCGGCTGAACGCCGGCGCGCGCTGGACCGCCTCGCGGCGGCCCTCGTCCCCGGCTACACGGCCGCCTACTCCCGCTACGAAAAGGCAAGGGCCTCGCGAAACAAGCTCCTTTCGGGCCGCCGTTCTCCTGACGCCGACGAGCTCTCGGTGTACGAAGACGTCCTCGCCCTCTCGGGCGCGGCCCTCGTGGCCGGTCGTAGAGCGGCTGCGGAACGCCTCTCCCCGGCTCTTTCGAGAGAGGCCGCGAACCTCTCGTCTCCCTACGCCCCCCTCCTCCTTTCGGTGAAGAGCGATCTCGGTTCCCTCCCCGACTCCGCGGTCGAGGGCGAGCTCCGTTCGCGCTTCCTCGAGGGCCGGAGCCGGGAACGAGCCGCGGGACGCACGCTCACGGGTCCTCATCGCGACGATCTGCTCCTCCAGGGCGACGGCAACGTCGACGTTGCCACCCGCGCCTCCGCCGGGGAGAGCCGCACCCTGCTCCTCGCCTGGACCCTCGCGGAGGTCGCGCTCCTCACGGAAGCCCTCTCACGAACCCCGGTCCTCGCATTCGACGACTTCGACTCCGAATGGGATCGCACGGCTCTGTCGCATTTCGCAGAGGCGCTCCCCCTCGACGGTCAGATCCTGCTCACCTCCGCGCGCCCCGAGACCGTCCAGAGCCTTCCGCTCGGCGACGGGCTCCTCCACCGCATGGAACATGGACGCATCACCGGGACGGAATCTCTCGGCGCGATCCGCTCACGAAGGCTGTACTCCGTCTGATGACCGACGACCTCACGACCCCGCCCGAAAACGGACTCGAGCCGCCCGCGGGCTACGACGCCTCCTCCATCAAGCTCCTCAAGGGGCTCGAAGCCGTGCGCAAGCGGCCCGGCATGTACATCGGCAACACCGATGACCTGCAGGGCCTCCACCACATGGTCACAGAGCTCGTCGACAACGCCATCGACGAGGCCCAGGCCGGCTACTGTGATCACGTGGACGTCATCATCCACGCCGACCAGTCCGTCACCGTGGAGGACAACGGGCGCGGCATCCCCGTGGGGCTGCATCCCGTCCACCAGAGGGAGACGCTCGAGATCCTGCTCACCGATCTCCATTCCGGCGGCAAGTTCGACGACAACGCCTACAAGGTCTCGGGCGGTCTCCACGGGGTGGGACTGTCGGTCGTCAACGCGCTGGCCGACCGGCTCGACATCGAGGTCAAGAGAGCGGGCAAGGTCTACCAGCAGAGCTACTCGCAGGGGGTACCGCTCGCTCCGATCCAGGAAGTCGGGATCACCACCAAGACCGGCACGAAGATCACGTTCCACGCGGACCCCGCGATCTTCTCCGTCAGCGTCTACTCCTTCGAGAACCTCTCACAGAGGCTTCGCGAGCTCGCGTTCCTGAACTCCGGCGTCGCGATCGACGTCATCGACGAGCGGGATCCGGATGGCGAGAAAAAGCACTCGTACAAGTACGAGGGCGGCATCCGCTCGTTCGTCGAGCACCTCAACAAGAACAAGCAGCCGCTCCACGAATCGGTCATCACGTTCTCGGACATCAAGAACGCCACCGGGGATCCGAAGGAAGACGCCAAGCACGAGCGGCTCGACGTCGCCCTCCAGTGGAACGACGGCTACACGGAGCAGATCTTCTGCTTCACGAACACCATCTCGAACAAGGACGGCGGCACTCACCTCGAGGGCCTCAAGACGGCCCTCACGCGCGTGATCCAGAAATACGCGGAAGACAGCGGGCTCACCAAGAACCTCAAGGACACCACACTGTCGGGCGACGACTGTCGCGAAGGCCTCACGGCCGTCGTGTCGCTGAAGATCAGGGACCCCAAGTTCTCTTCACAGACGAAAGAGAAGCTCGTCTCGCAGGAAGCCAAGAGCTGGACGCAGACGGTCACGTACGAGCGGCTCGCGACGTTCTTCGAGGAGAACCCCAAGGTCGGCAAGCGCATCGTCGAGAAGATCGTCGAGGCCGCGCGGGCACGCGAAGCCGCGCGCAAGGCGAGAGAGCTCGTCCGCCGGAAGGGCGCGCTCGACGGCGCGGGCCTGCCCGGAAAGCTCGCCGACTGTCAGGAAGGAGATCCCGCACTGTCGGAGATCTTCATCGTCGAGGGCGACTCGGCCGGCGGCTCGGCCAAGCCGGGCCGCGACCGGCGCACCCAGGCGATCCTTCCGCTGAAGGGAAAGACCCTCAACGTCGAGAAGG
>CAZXSG010000830.1:0-2819 GCA_964643185.1 uncultured Holophagales bacterium | reverse complement strand
TCTGCCGTGCCCGCGGCGCTCGAGCGCGCGGGCCTCACGCTCGACGACATCGGCGTCTGGGAGATCCACGAGGCGTTCGCGGTGCCCGTCCTCGCGGCGTTGCAGCTCCTCGCCGACAGTGCGTTCTGCAAGGAGAAGCTCGGGCTCTCCCGGGCTCTCGGGGAGATCGATCCCGCGAGGGTGAACCGCTGGGGCGGCTCGCTCTCGGTGGGGCACCCGTTCGGCGCCACGGGCGCCCGCCTCGTGATGACGTGCGCCGAGCGCCTCGTGGCCGAGCGAAAGCGCTACGGGCTCGTCACGGCCTGCGCCGCGGGCGCGATGGGGCACGCGATCGTGCTCGAGAGGGCATGATGGCGAAGACCTCTTCCTCTCCCGCTCCCAGCCTGTCGCTCGAGCTGCGCGGCGACGGCGTCGCGGTCGTCACGTTCGACACGCCCGGCTCCTCCGTGAACGTCCTTTCCAGAGAGCTGGTGGGCGAGGTCGAGCGAGCGCTCGACGCGATTGCCGAGGAGCCGAAGATCGTCGCGGCGGTGCTCGTGAGCGGCAAGCCCGGCACGTTCATCGCGGGTGCCGATCTCGACCAGGTGCTCGCGATGAACTCGGCCGAGGAGGGCTCGCGCCTCTCGGCCACGGGCCACGCGCTCCTCGACCGCATCGCGGCCTCGGGCAAGCCCTTCGTCGCGGCCGTGCACGGCGCCGCGCTCGGCGGCGGCCTCGAGGTGGCGCTCGCCTGCAAATACATCCTCGCGACCGACGACGAGAAGACCCAGCTCGGCCTGCCCGAGGTGATGGTCGGGCTCCTCCCCGGCGGCGGCGGCACACAGCGCCTGCCCGCGCGGGTTGGGCTCACGGCGGCACTGCCGCTCCTCCTCACGGGCAAGAAGCTGCGCGCCAGGGAGGCCTACAAGGCCGGGCTGGTGGACGCGCTCACGACGCCGGGCGGGCTCGTGGAAACGGCCTGCCTCGCGGCCCGCAAGCTCGCGAACGGAACTCTGGAGCCGCGGGAGCGCGAGCTCTCGCTCGACTCCCTGTTCTCGTCGACGCCGCTCTACCGGTTCGTCCTCTCCAAGGCCCGCGAGGACGTGATGAAGAAGACCCGTGGGCTCTACCCCGCGCCCCTCGCGATCCTCGACTGCGTGGAGGCCGGCCTCGCGGGTGGCTTCGCGGCCGGGCAGGACAAAGAGGTCGAGCTCTTCGGAAAGCTCGTGGCGGGCTCCGAGGCCAAGAACCTCATCCGGCTCTTCAAGGCCATGACCGACCTCAAGAAGACGGCGGCCGATGAGAAGGCTCTGGCGCAGCCCGTGAAACGGCTCGCCGTGCTGGGCGCGGGCCTCATGGGCGAAGGCATCGCCTCGGTCTCGCTGAACCTTTCCTCCGTGGTCGTTAAGGACGTCGCGGACGCCTCCCTGGCCCGCGCGGCGAAGAACATCTCCCGCTCGCTCGCCCGGCGCGTGAAGAGCGGCTCGCTCTCCCGCGTCTCCCGCGACCGGCAGTGGGCCGGCCTCTCCCTCACCACCGACCCGGCGCGCATCGCGGGCGCCACCCTCGTGATCGAGGCGGTCTTCGAGGACCTCGAGGTCAAGCGCAACGTGCTCGCCGAGACCGAAGCCGTCATCGCAGACGACGCGGTCTTCGCGACGAACACCTCGGCGCTGCCCATCGGGCAGATCGCCAAGGCCGCGAAGGACCCCACGCGGGTTCTGGGAATGCACTACTTCTCCCCGGTGCCCAAGATGCCGCTCCTCGAGATCGTCGTGACCTCGAAGACCTCGCAGAAAGCGCTCGCCACCGCGCGCGCGTACGGCATCGCGCAGGGCAAGACCGTCATCGTGGTGAAGGACGGCCCCGGCTTCTACACGTCGCGAATCCTCGCGCCGTTCATGAACGAGGCGATGCTGCTCCTCGAGGAAGGCGCCGAGATCGAGGCCCTGGACCGCGCGCTGAAAGATTTCGGCTTCCCGGTGGGTCCCGTGACGCTCCTCGACGAGGTGGGGCTCGACGTCGCCGCGCACGTGGGGCGCGACCTCGGCAAGGCGTTCGTGAAGCGCGGTCTCACGCCCTCGGCCGCGCTGCCGCTCATCGTGGACGCGGGGAACCTGGGCCGCAAGAACGGCAAGGGCTTCTTCCTGTACGCCAAGGACGGGCACGGCAAGAAGCCCGTCAACACCGACGTCTACCGCTTCCTGGGTGGCTCCACGAGAAAGGCGTTTCCGGCGTCCGAGGTCGTGGACCGGCTGACCCTCCAGATGGCCAACGAGGCCGTGTACGCGCTCGAGGAGGGTGTGCTCTCCTCGCCGCAGGACGGCGACGTGGGCGCGATTCTGGGTCTCGGCTTCCCCCCGTTCCGGGGCGGGCCGTTCCGCTTCCTCGACGCCCTCGGCGCCGAGAAGGCCGTGACGCGCATGCACGAGCTGGCGCTCGCTCACGGCTCCCGCTTCACCCCCCACAAGCGCCTCGTGAAGATGGCGGTCGCCGGCACCCGGTTCTACCGGGAATGAGATCGCGCTTGCCCCGTCTCCCGTCGCTTCTCGCGATTCTCACCGTCGTCCTGTGCTCGGCCCCGGCCCTCGCCCGCGCTCAGGCCACGACCCCCGGTTCCTGGCGGGTCGCGGCCCCGCCTGCGTGGGTCTCCCCGGTCGACGCCGGGCCGCTCGAGTCGAAGGCGCGCGAGGCCGACGAGGCCATCGAGGGGGGCGTCCTCAACCTCCTGTGGGAGCAGCAGGTGCGGGTCGATGGAGCCGGGCTCACGCGCTTCCACCGCGAGGTCAAGAAGCTCCTCACGCCGAATGCCGTCGCCACCGAGTCGGAGCTGCGCTTCG
>CAZXSG010000829.1:0-2822 GCA_964643185.1 uncultured Holophagales bacterium | reverse complement strand
CTGCTCAGCGAGTTTGGCCTGGAGATCGGCGCAGGGCTGGGTCCGCTCGCCGGAAAAGTCTGGCGCTTCGGCCTGATGGGCTACTCGTGCCGCCCGGACAACGTGATGTTGTGCCTGTCGGCGCTCGGCTCGGTGCTCCAGGACATGGGCCTGCCGATCCACGTGGGTGATGCGGAGGCCGCCGCGCACGGGGCGTACGCGCAGATGCACGCGAAGGACGCGCAGAGGAAAAAGCGCGCGGCCTGAGCGTGCTGTCCTTTCAGCGGCGCTTCGGCGGCCGCTGAAAGGAGTCGTCGAGGATCGGGCTCAGAGCCCCAACCGCTGCCAGATCGTGGAGGTCAGTCCGGCCTGGTTGAGCGTATAGAAGTGCAGGCCGGGTGCGCCCGAACTGAGCAGCCGGTCGCACAACGCCGTCACCACATCCAGGCCGAAAGCGCGGATCGACGCCACGTCGTCGTGATAGCCCTCGAACTTGAGGCGCATCCAGCGCGGAATCTCGGCGCCGCAGGCTTCCGAAAACCGCGCCATCTGGAAGAAATTGCCGATCGGCATGACGCCCGGAACGATCGGCACGTTGATGCCCGCGGCCTCGCAATCGTCGACGAAGCGGAAATACGCATCGGCGTTATAGAAGTATTGCGTGATCGCGGAATTCGCCCCCGCGTCCACCTTGCGCTTGAAGCGCATCACCTCGTCCTTCGCGTAGCGCGTCTGCGGGTGGTATTCGGGATAGGCGGCGACGTCGATCCTCCAGTCGCCGCCCTCGCGCTCGCGGATGAAGCCGATCAGCTCGCTGGCGTAGCGGAACTCGCCGGAGGTCGCGGTGCCGCTCGGCAGGTCGCCGCGCCGCGCCACCAGGCGGCGGATGCCTTGCGTGCGGTAGGTGTCGAGGATCGACGCCAGCCCATCGCGGGTCGAGCCGACGCCCGGGCAGGGAACGCCCGTGACGGGCTTGAGCAGGCACGGCGGCAGGATCGCGAACGAGAGAAGCCACGGACCGAGAAGGAACGCGCCGAGCACCCCGGCCAGGACCAAGGCCCCGCGGGTGCCCGGCTTGCGGAAGACCGGCCGGGCCTCAGCCGCGGGCTGCGGCACCGAAGATCGCCGCGCCGGCGAACACCACCGCCACGATGATGCAGACGCAGCAGAGCGCGACCGGGAGGAGCACGGCGAAGACCGCCTTGCCGGTCGTGGTGCGGTGGAGCGCGCGGATCCCGATCACCCACAGCACCATCGTCCAGATTCCCGAGACGAACGGCCCCACGAAGGGAATCACGGCCGCGAGGGCCGCCGTCTGGCCGTACGCCACGACGCGGAGCGTGCCCTCGAACCCGCCCTTGGAGTCCTTGAGGCAACCCGTGATGAGCGCGCACACGTGCAGGATCGCGCCTCCGATGAAGATGCCGAAGAGCACCGAGAACGGCGACATGAGGACCTGACCGACTCCCGGCCGGAGGAGAAAGCCGAGCTTGTCCACGACCTCCGGAGGGAGGCCGGCGAGATTCGGCGGAATCATGAGGCCCCAGATCGTGCTCAGGATGGCGCCGGTGATGCCGGTGACGAGCGCGTAGAGGATGGGCTTGGTGTAGTCGCCCGATGCGCGGGTCCTCGTGTAGGCCTCGACGGGCCTGGTCACGAAGAGCGCGAACGTCTGGAGCAGAGCGTTGAGGTCGATTCCGGGCGCGGTCTCCCAGGGTGTGCCCGGTCCAGCCGGCGGCTCGGGCGGCCCACCCCAGCCGGCGGGAGGGAGATTCGGAGGCCGGTAGGGCGAAGGCGGTTCCGGCGGAGGCGGGGGGAAGGATCCGTCTGGCGGCAGCGACGACATAGAGACCTCCTCGGCGGGTTGCCTCCGATCCTACAGCCACGCCCTCGAAGATTCTGCGGAACCTGCCGCCACCCGTTCGCGTATCCCTGGAAGTACGAGGAGGTTCTCATGGCGATCGCACGTAAAGCGACGGTTCCGGCTCTGGCTGTGGTTCTGGGTCTTTCCCTCGCTTCCGGGGCTCTCGCGGCTCCGCCCGAGAAATCGGTGTCGAAGACGTTTCCGCTCAGCGCGACGGGCGAGGTCTCGGTGAAGACCTTCAAGGGCAGCATCACGGTGCGGCCGGGCAATGGAACCCAGGTGGAGATCACGGCGCGCGTCGAGCCCGACGGCGACGACAGCGAGATGGCCCGCAAGGTCGCCGACACCGAGATCCGCTTCGCGTCGGGAGACGGCTACGTCGAGGTCGAGTCCGACTACGCCAAGGTGAAGAACGGCTTCCGCTTCTTCTCCTGGGGCAACGACGGCACGCTCCCGTTCGTGCACTACACCATCACGATGCCGCGCTCGGCGAAGCTGCGCATCGAAGACTACAAGTCCCGCATCTCGGTCGAGGGCATTGCGGGCACGCTCGATCTCGAGACGTACAAGGGCACGGGCAAGCTCTCGGGCTTCGAGGACCGCGTGAAGATCGAGACCTACAAGGGCGACCTCGAGCTCACCATGGCGCGGCTCTCGGCGAACCTCGAGCTCGAGACGTACAAGGGCCGCATCGCCGTCACCGTGCCGCGCAAGGCCGGCTTCCGCCTCGACGCCGACACGGGCCGGAGCGGCGAGGTGCGCGGCGACTTCGAGTTCGAAGCCCGCTCGACCTCCCGCTCCTCCCGTCGCCGCGACCACGACGACCACGTCTCGGGCGAGGTGAACGGCGGCAGACCCGAGATCCGCTTCTCGACTTACAAGGGAGAGCTCGAGCTCAGGGAGTGAGAAAAACGGTCGACAGAACGAACGGTCGTGCTGTAAGCTTTCCACCATGAGTGGATCCGCCAGCGACCGACTC
>CAZXSG010000828.1:0-2825 GCA_964643185.1 uncultured Holophagales bacterium | reverse complement strand
AAGGGCAGCAGAATCCGCAGCACGATTCCGAGGGGATCCACGGCCAGCGGGTGCGTAGGGCCGAATGCGCGGGGCCGCACGCGCGGTGGCCGAGCGCCGGTCTCCGGAACAGTGCGAGCGCCAGAGCGAATCCGAGCCCCGCGACGAGGCCCGCGTAGTGGAACAGAAAGCTCACGGAGAGGAGCAGTCCACAGACGACGTAGAGGCGCGGCCGGATGGCGGCTCTCTCGAACGCGATCGCGGCCCCCACGAGAAACGGGAGCGTGTAGACCTCGGCCATCACGTACCGCACGTGCCCGAACAGAGAGCCGTTGGACACGAAGAGGAGCACCGAAAGCGCCGCGACGAGGGCGTCGTGCCGCATCCGCACGAGCCGGTGGAGCAGCGCGGCCGAGAGGCCCAGAGCGGCGTAGTTGAGAAACGGCAGGAGAGGCAGGGCCGAGAACCGCGAGAGCAGCGCCACGAGGAGCGGCAGGCCGGGGGGCCGGAAGCTCGGGAGGAGGGGCGCGCCCGCCCAGTACAGTCCGTTGGCGAGCCAGTCCCACGAATCCGGCGTCATGAAGGAATAGCAGAAGCCGAGGTCCGGGGTCCGCAGGCCCGGCAGCGCGCCGAGGATCCCGAGCGCCGCGAGCGCCAGGATTCCCAGCGCGCGGCGGTCTCCGGTCATGGACAGGAGTCGAACGCGCTCGTGTCCTGGATGGGGGCGAACGCCACGCCCTGCAGGCTCTCGTAGGTCTTCACGTTCCCGGTCCGAGTATCCGTCACCGTGAGGACGACTCCCACGTTCGTGAGACCGGTCGCGAAGACCCAGCGCTTTCCCGAGAAGGCGCAGGCGTCGAGCACCTTCACCACCGTCTCGAGATTCGCGGCGTCGAAGAACCAGAACGCGCCCGTGTCCGAGGTGAGCGGGACGGCCTGCCCGGCCCCCGACCGGCCGTCGGGCGTCGTCCAGCGCGTCTCGACGCGGAACCGGCCCTCCGACAGGCACTGCGAGGTAGCGGTGGGAACGCACGTCGGGACGGCGGGAGACTCCATCGAGAGGCTGTACGACGCGGAGCCGGCGTAGGCCGAAACGCCCACCACGTACCGGCCCGCGGGGAGCGGCTCGGCGGTGACGATGCTCTCCGTGCGCGTGCTGCCGTTCGAGGCCTCGAGGAGCTCGAGACCGGGATCGCGAAAGAGGAAGAGATCGAGGTCGCCCCCTTCGGGACCGATCGCGAGCGTGAGGACGAGCTTGGCCGCTTCCGGCAGCGTGAAGACGAAGAGGTCCTCGACCCCGTCGAGCGTGCCGTTGGTGTAGCCGATGCCGATGAGCGAGCGGTCGGTTGCCGCGACGTTCCCTCGGCACGCGCCCGGGAAGGCCGCGGCCGAGGCCGTCGACGCCGTCTCGTTCGGCTCCACCTCGACGCAGTCCCGCACATCTCGCGTTCCGGCGAGCATCGGTCCGCCGAGCCCCATTCCCAGGAACAATCCGAGCAGGTGCGTAGCCCCGAACCGGCGGAGCCACACCAGCAGGTGCGTAGCCCCGAAGGGGCGGAGCCACACCATGAGGTGCGCAGCCCGGAACGGGCGGAGCCATACCTGCAGAAGCCTCAAGAAACGCATCGGGCGCCTCGGAGTGTCACCGAAGCGCCCGATCTCACGGGTGACCAAAGGCACGTGCCTATTTGACGAGGGCGATCTCCAGGATCGTCTCCTCGCCGGCCTTCGCCTCGATATCGAGGCTCTTCGGCGCGAACCCGGGACGCACCACGGTGATCGTGTGCTTGCCCGGATCCAGCGAGATGCCCTTGCGGCTCGAGGTGGCGTCCTCACCCGTTCCGAAGTAGCGATCGTCGACGTAGACGGCGGCGTCTTCCGGGGTCACCTTGAGCCGCAGCCGTGCGCGGCCGTCGGCAGCGACGGGAGGGCGGGCCGGGGTCGGCGGCTCGAGCGACGGCGTCGGCTCGGGCGCGCGTTCGGCTTCAGCCCTGGAGCTCTTTCCTTCACGCCAGCCTTCGTCGGCGGATCCCGCGGCACGGGCTGAGGCTCCGCCCGTTCCGGGCTGCGCACCAGCCCTGACCGGAGGCTCACGCCGCGCGGGACGGGCTTCCTCCTCGTCTGCGTCCTCGTCCATCTCGTCGACCTCGTCGACGGATCCCGCCATCTCCTCGTCCTCGTCGTCCATGTCCTCGGCGAGAGGACCGTTGGGACCGAAGAGGCGTCCGAACGGCATGCCCTTGGACTCGGGGAACGAATCCAGGCGGCCGCGGCCGGGCTCGCGGCCCAGCTCGTCGGAAAGCCGGATGAAGTCTCCACGCTCGACCTCGACGTCCTTCTTCACGCCGACGTGACCTGCGAGCTTGAACTCGAGCGTGTAGCTACCGGGCTTGAGATACAGGTAATCGGGATGGCCGTCGAAGTCGTCGGCGGTTCCGATGTACTTGCCGTTGAGGTGGATCTCGGCCTCCTCGGGACTCACGTCCAGATCAAGCCTTCCGTAGCGGCCGGGACGGTCGACGACCGTCACGTACGCGTAGGGCCGGCCCCAGGTCCCGAGGCCCCACCACCAGCCCACCGAGCACCAGAACGGGTAGTACCAGGCGTCGAAGTAGGAGTTCGAGTAGCGGGGGGAATACCAGCCTCCCCCGTACCAGCCGCCGTAGTAATTGCCGCCCCAGCCACCGCCGTAGTGGCCCCCACCGTGGTGGCCGCCTCCGGAGTGGCCGCCGCCGCTACCGCCCGAGGATCCGCGGCTTGACCGGACGCGGCCCGTCGAGCTGAAGGAATAGCTCCTTTCGGGGCTCGAGGAACGAGAGGACTCGCGACCCGAGGTCGACCTCGAA
>CAZXSG010000827.1:0-2828 GCA_964643185.1 uncultured Holophagales bacterium | reverse complement strand
CTGGCGCTCCCCCCGGGCCGCCCGTTCGTCGTGGAGCTGGGCGTCAACCTCGTGAGCAAGCCCGTGGTGCTGCGCGCCCCCCCCGTGCCGGGCTTTCCGGTGGATCCGGAGACCGAGGCCTGGAAGCTCGAGATCGTCGTCGAGCTCGACCGGCTGGGGCCGCCGGTGTTCGTGGCTCTTGGACGCCCAGGAGGGTCGCTCGCCGACGTGCGCTCTTCTCCCACCGAAACCGTCCTGACGATCGGGAAGAAGAAGAGGGACGTGCCGGCGATCGCGACGCCGCTCTCCTTCGGGCCCCGGCCCGTGAAGCCCGACTCGAAGCTGTGGGCCAAGGTTCCGCTCCTCGTGGTCGATCTCCCCGGCAAGGACGCCGAGATCGAGCGCTGGGCGGGTCCGCTGGGCGCCTTCGACGTGGTGAACCGCTTCGGCCGCGTGGACGGAAACCGGCTCTACGTGCGGTCCACACCCGACGGTCCCTCGCTCCTCGCGCTGCCTCGATAAGCCCCGCGGCGAGGAATGAGCGCGGCGTCCTTCGGCGCCGCGGCGAGAGTGAGCGCGGCGTCCTTCGGCGCCGCGGCGAGGGCCAGGTCCCGGGCGGTCATACAATGCCCGGGCTTGGCTCCGGATCCCAACCTGATACCTGGCTTCACGATCGAGAACCGCGTGGCCTCGGGCGGGGTGGCGTCCGTCTTCCGCGCGCGGCGTGAGCCCGACGGACTCGAGGTCGCTCTCAAGGTCATGTCGCTCGCCGACATGGACCCCGACTTCCATCCCGTGGAGCGGTTCAAACGCGAGGCCGTGCTCCTCGAAAGGCTCAACCATCCGTCGCTGCCGCGCTTCTTCGGCTTCGGCGTCACCGAGGGCGGGCTCGGCTGGATCGCCCTCGAGCTCGTGAAGGGTCAGCCTCTCGGCGCCTTCAAGGACCGCACGGTGGTGGACCTCCTGCCCATCTTCATCCAGACGGCCGAGGGCCTCCAGGCCGTCGCGCAGGAAGGCATCGTCCACCGCGACATCTCCCCCGACAACATCCTCGTCGAGGAGCGGCACGGCCGCTCGCACGCACGGCTCATCGACTTCGGTATCGCGAAGGACCTTCTCGCGGGTGACGAGGGCGGCGGCGGTCTCACGCAGCACGGCTCGTTCATCGGGAAGCTGGCGTACGCCTCGCCGGAGCAGCTCGTGGGGCTCCCGAAGGGCGAGACGATCGACTTCAGGAGCGACGTCTACTCCCTCGGGATGACCATGTACGAGCTCCTCACCGGCCGGCGCGCCGTGAAGGCCGACGGCCTCAGCGAGGTCGTGGACGCGCACCTCAAGGGCACCTTCCCGCCGCTCGCGATCACGGGAGATAAGGGCGGCCCCGCCCCGCGGCTCCAGGCCCTCGTGACCCGCATGATCGCGCGGCGGCGAGACGATCGGCCGGCTTCGTGGGAGAGCGTCCTCGCCGAGCTCTGGCGCTGCCGGGAAGACGTCGCGCCGCTCACCGAGACCCTCGCCCGGAAGCGCGTGGCGCTGAGCTCGAGCGATTCGCATCCCGCGCAGGAGCCCGTGGCGCGCACGGTCACCCGGCGCCTGCCTCCCTCCGAGGAGCAAGACCTTCCGGCCTTCGCGCAGGCCGCGCTCTCGCGGGAGGAGCGCATCGGGCGCATCGTGCTCGTCCTCGGGGCGATCTCGTTCGTGGCCTCACTCGTCTACGCGATCTCGTACTTCCGGACGCCCGTGGTCGCGCTACCGGAGCCAACGCCCACGCCCGTCGCCGTCGTCGAGGTTCCCACGGCGACGCCGGTGCCTCTTCCCACGTCCACCCCCGCAAAAAAGGAACGCCCGACGCAGGCGCCGGCCGCGCTCAAGCCCACCGCGGCGGCCCCGGCCGAAGGCACGCTCGAGGTCTCGCTCCTCCCGGCCGGCGAGCTGACGTCTCTCGTCGACGATCGGGGCCGCAAGGTCGCCGTGGGGAAGGTCCTCCCCGTGAAGATCGACCTGCCTCCCGGCCGGTACACGCTGACGCTCACGGGACGGGGCGTCTTCGCCTGCTCCAAGACCGTTGCCGTCACCGTCAGCGCCGGGCGCACCGTGGTCATCAAGGAAACCTGCGTCGTCGTGAAGTGAGGCCTGAGCGCCTCTCCGGGCGCACACTCCCGCGAGGGGGACCCCCATGAGATTCCCGCGTTCGATCGCGCTCGTCGCTCTCTGTGTTTCCGCATCCTCTTTCGCCGCCGTGGGCGTTCGGCACGGGACGCGTACGTTCGGCGCCGGGCAGGACGTGCCGATTCCCGGCGACTCCGATGTCGCGCTGTCGAGCGAGATCGAGCTCTCGGGAGCCACGGTTTCCGGCGCCGTGCGCGCCGAGGTGCCCGAGCCCCTGACCGCCTCGGTGGTGAGGGCCGGCTCGGGGAAGGCCACGATCCGGATCACGGTACCGGCCGGGGCACCCACGGGCTCGCGAACCCTGAGGGTCCACAGCGCACTCGTGAGCATCCCTCCCGAGAGCGTGAACCTCACCATCACACGGCGGCCGACGATCACCAGCTTCTCGCTCAACCAGCCCACGGGTGCGGGCGGACGGCTCGTGATCGAGGGCACCGGCCTCAACATGCTCGTGAAGAGCGTCGAGCAGGTCATGCTCGAGGTGGCCGGCTCGCGGATCCAGATCGACACGGGCCGGCCCATCTCCACGACCCCAAGCCGCCCCGAGCTCCCGTTCGCGTGCAAGCGCGACGCCCCCTCCCCCGGGACAGCGGACCTGTTCGGGGGCCGGGGGCCTCCCACCCCACGGGGCCCGGGGGTTGGCGGGGCAAAAGGGTTACGTGGAACCCGCTTTCGGCCGC
>CAZXSG010000826.1:0-2835 GCA_964643185.1 uncultured Holophagales bacterium | reverse complement strand
CGATGACGGCGCGGGCGGTTGACCTGGCCGTGAGGTCGCAGAAGCCCGTGGCGCTCGAGCCCGGCAACTACACGACGGTTCTCTCGCCCGAGTGCGTCGCCGACCTCACGCTCACGATGTTCTTCGGCGGCTTCAACGCACGGAACTACGACGAGGGCCGGAGCTTCCTTTCCCAGCTTTCGAAACAGGTCGAGGGCGGCGAGAGGATCTTCGGCGAGAAGGTCACGATCTTCACCGATCCTCAGCATCCCGAGAACCCGACGAACGTGTTCGACGGCGAGGGCTTCCCGATCAAGAAGACCGAGTGGATCACCGAGGGCGTCGTGAAGGCGATGGCCTGCAACCGCTACTGGGCCGAGAAGGGCAAGAAGCCGCGCGAGCCCCAGCCCTTCCCCGCGAACGGGATCATGTTGGGTGGGAAGACCTCCGTGGAGGAGATGATCGCCGGGACGAAGCGCGGGCTCTACGTCGCGCGGCTCTGGTACATCCGTCCGCTGGATCCGCAGAGCTGCCTCTTCACGGGCCTCACGCGGGACGGGCTGTTCCTCATCGAGAACGGAAAGATCACGAAGCCGGTGAAGAATTTCCGGTGGAACGAAACGCCCGTGAAGATGCTGCGCAACATCGAGGCGATGGGTCCGAGCCGGCGGGTGATCACGAGCGGCCAGGCCCTGGGCTCGAACCTGTTCTTCCCCGCGCTCAAGGTCACGGACTTCACGTTCGCGTCGCTCTCGGACGCGGTGTAGGAGCCGCAGATGGCCTGCACGCGCCGCCACGCTCTTCAATCCCTGGCCTTGGGGACCGCGGTCGCGGCAGCGACCCCGCGAGCGCTCCTCGGCTCGCCCAACCGGTTCACGTTCGCTCGCGCGCGGTACCAGTCGGGCGACTGGGACACCGATCCGAAGATGCCGGCCAACCTCCTCAACTCGATGGTCGAGTACACGCGGACGCCCGTGGATCCGCGGGAGGAGGTCGTCGGCCTCGACTCGGCCGATCTCTGCGCGTTTCCCTTCGTGTATCTGAGCGGCCATTCGCTCGTGCGGTTCACGAAGAAGGAGAAGGACGGCCTCGGCCGCTACATCGAGGACGGCGGCTTTCTCTTCGCCGACGACTGCAACCACGACATCGGCGGGCTCTTCGCCACGAGCTTCGAGCGCGAGATGAACGATCTCTTCCCGAAGCGGCTGAGGAAGCTGCCCAACGATCACGAGCTCTACAGCGTGGCGTTCCCGTTTCCCGAGGGCCCGCCCGCGACCTCGCACGAGCTGAACGGCTGGGGCGACAACCTCGTGCACGAGCACCTCCAAGCCGTGCTCGTGAGGGGCAAGATCGGCGTCCTCTACTCCAACAAGGACTACGGCTGCGAGTGGGACTACGACGTCTCCTCGAAACAGTACCTCGCGCAGGACAACACCAAGTTCGGCGTGAACATCCTCACGTACGCGCTTTGCCGGTAGGAGAGAGCAAGGCCCTCCTCCGCAAGGTGGAGGGCCTGAGAGCCGAGATCCACAAGGTCATCGTGGGCCAGGAGCGCGTGATCGAGGAGCTCCTCGTCACGATCCTGGCCGGCGGCCACGGCCTGCTCCGCGGTGTGCCCGGGCTCGCGAAGACGAAGCTCGTGCGCACGGTGGCCGAGGCCACGCACCTCTCGTTCAAGCGCATCCAGTTCACGCCCGACCTCCTGCCTTCGGACGTGACGGGCAGCGAGGTGCTGGAGGACGCCGCCGGCGCGAAGTCGTTCCGGTTCCTGCGCGGTCCGGTGTTCGTGAACCTCCTTCTCGCCGACGAGATCAACCGCACGGCCCCCAAGACGCAGGCCGCGCTCCTCGAGGCGATGCAGGAGCACCAGGTGACGGTGGGCGGCGTGCCGCATCCGCTGCCCTCGCCGTTCTGCGTGCTCGCGACGCAGAACCCCATCGAGCAGGAAGGCACCTATCCGTTGCCCGAGGCCCAGCTCGACCGCTTTCTGCTCTGCATCGCGGTGGACTACCCGGCGGAGGACGAGGAGATCGCGATCCTGAAATCCACGACGGGACACGAGGCCGCGCCGGTCGTCCCGGTGCTCTCCGTGGACGAGATCCTCGAGCTGCAGGGTCTCGTGCGAGACGTGCCGGTGGCCGACGACCTCGTGCGCGACGTCGCTCGACTCGTGCGCGCGAGCCGGACGGGCGAGGGCGGGATACCTGCCGTGAAGAAGTGGATCGACTGGGGCGCGGGGCCGCGGGCGGGGCAGGCGCTGCTCCTCTCGGCCAAGGCGCTGGCGCTCCTCTCGGGCCGCTTCGCGGTCTCCCGCGCGGACCTCAAGCGGCTCGCCGCGCCGGTGCTCCGGCATCGGCTCGTCCTCTCGTACGCGGCGAGCGCGGAAGGGATCACGGCCGATGAGGTGGTTCGCCAGCTCGTCGACGGATCGCGTCTCTGAGCGGGACGCGACCGGTCCGCTCCTTCCGCCGGCGCTCCTCGCCGCGTTGAGCGGGCTGGATCTCGTTTCGGCGGCCCGGCGCAGGCGCTCGAGCGAAGGCGTCCACCCGGCCCTCCGGCACGGCCGCGAGGAGGAGTTCTTCCAGCATCGTCCCTACGTGCGCGGGGACGACCTGCGCGCCGTGGACTGGCGGGCTTCGGCGCGTACGGGGCATCCGCTCCTCAAGGAGCGGCATCAGCCCTCGCGGCGCCCGCTCACGCTGCTCGTCGACACGACGCTCTCGATGGACTTCCCCTCCGGACGCTCGAAGCTCCGCCAGGCCAAGGTGCTCGCGGCGGCGCTCGCGTTCCTCGCGCTCCGGAGGGGTGACTCGGTGGAGATCGCCGCTCTCGGCGGTGCCGGGTTCGAGCGCGTCG
>CAZXSG010000825.1:0-2835 GCA_964643185.1 uncultured Holophagales bacterium | reverse complement strand
CTCTTCGAGCCGGGCCAGGATTTCGCACCCGCCCTCGGCGCCCGCGCGTGAGCCGCGCCGAACTTTCCCGATCGCGAAGAACGCCAGCACCTCGTGGGTGGACGGAACCCGGCCGGCGAACTGACCGGTGTAGGCCGCGCGCAGTTCGTTCACGCGGCCGTGGTTGACCGCCTCCAGGTCCCGGACCCCACGCCCGATGGCGGCCCGTGGGGGAACTCCGGTGGGTCGCACGCCGGGATCCGGGGTGGGGCCGGCCCGCACTTCTACTTCACGGCCCGGGGGTACCTGTTCCGGTCGGACGGAACGCCCCCGGGAACCTACCCGCTCCTCCGCCAGTACTCCACCGACCCACAGTGCACAGCCGCGCTCGGGGCCGTGTTCTTCAGCTGCGTGAGCGGCCTCGTCCGCTCGGACGGCTCCGTGGCGGGAACGAAGGTCCTGAGCTCCTCCGCGCCGGCGCATGGGCGGCTCGCGGTGCTGGCCGGGAAAGTCTATTTCGACGGGGGAGGCGGCCAGGGGGTCGCGCTCTGGCGAACCGATGGCACGCTGCCGGGCACCGTTCCGTTCGCGACGTTCGACACCGGCGGGGCCCCGATCGGCAATCTGGCGGCGACGTCGGACCGACTGTTCTTCACGGCAACGAGAGGCGGACAGTCGGGCCTTTTCGTATCGAACGGAGGCCCCGATCCCCCGGCGTTTCTCGGCGCGCACACCATCGTGGAAGCGCGAGCGGCCGGGCATCGCTATTTCTTCGTCGCCATCCAGCTCGACGGCACGAGCGGCCTCTGGGTGGTGGACGGATCCCGCACCCTGCTGCTCCGCACGTTCACGCCCGTGGAGCGCGCTCCGCGGGCGCTCACGGCTCTGGGCGGCCGTGTGCTCTTCGAAGGAGGCGATGCCTCTCACGGCCGGGAGCCTTGGATCAGTGATGGCTCCACCGAGGGGACGCGCATGCTCCTCGACGTCGAGCCGGGTCCCACGCAGGCGTTCCTCGCGGCCTTCGAGATCCTCGGCAACGCGGGCTACTTTCTGAACCGGGGCAGCCTCTGGCGAACGGACGGCTCGCCCGCGGGCACGTTCCGGGTGAAGGAGTCGTTCTCCGCGGTCTCGTTCCTGGCCACGCCGTCGAGGCTGCTGATCCGGTCGCTGGTGGCTGGCGCGCCGCAGGAGACCCGTCTGTGGGTGAGCGACGGCACGCTCGCGGGCACGCTCCTCGTCCACAGCAATCGGTCTGTCGAGCGGCTCGAGGCGGCGGGCGTGGAGCTTTCCGGGCGACTGTTCTTCGCGCTGTCCACGTCACGGTACGGGCAGGAAATCTGGCAGACGAACGGCACCATCGAAGGGACCGGAATTTTCGTGGACCTCGAATCGGGCACCTACGGCGACGGCATCACCAGCATGGCCGCAGGTAGTACTCGAGCGTTCTTCAATCACGCGAACGGCGGCTTCTGGTCGACCGACGGCACAGCCGGCGGTACACAGGCGGTCACGAAGGGGGGCGTCCCCGTGGAGGCGGGTGTCGCCACTGTGATCGCGGTGGGGGATATCGGCTACTCCTGCGGGTGGGCCGGCCTCTGGAGAACCGATGTCACAGACGCGGGGACGTTCCAGGTTTCGCCTTCGGGCTACGCGTGTGCATGGGTCGTCCGCGCCGGCGATCGGTTCTTCTTCCAGCTCAGTCGACCCGGAGGGGCGTGGAGTCTTTGGCAAAGCGACGGAACGGCCGGGAACGCGACCCTGGTTCGAGACCTCGATTTCGTGCCGGGGCTCGCCGTCGCGCTGGGCGATCGCATCCTGTTCATCGGGTGGAGCCCCGCCGAGGGGATCGAGCCGTGGGTGAGCGACGGCACCAGCGAGGGGACGCACGTTCTGAAGGACGTCGTACCCGGGCCCTCGCTCGGGATCGGCGCGGCGTTCGTCGTGGCGGGAACGTCGGCCTACTTCCTCGGGGGAGGAGCCTACGACGAGCTGTGGCAGACGGACGGGACAGAGGCTGGCACAGTTCGAATGGCCATTGATGATTCGCGCGTCAAGGCCCTTGCCGCGGAGCCCGCGGGACTCCTGTACTTCTTCTCCGAGGATTCCGGCGGAACGTCCCTGTGGCGATCCGACGGAACCGCAGAGGGCACCGTGCGGTTCAAGACGTTCGCCTCTGGGTACTTCAGCGGCGGCGGAAGCGCCGGGCCCGTCGCGAGCGCAGGACGGCTGTTCTTCCAGAGGCATGACGCCGGCGAGACCTGGTTGTGGTCGAGCGACGGCACGCCGGCGGGAACCACTCCCCTCCGCGAGGGCAACCTGGATCAGCTCACCGGCGTGCCCGGGGGCCTGGCGTTCGCGCCTTCCAGGGGCATCGCCTTCACCGACGGCACCGTCCTCGGCACGCGGCTCCTGGGTGCGGCGGATGTCGACTCTTTCACGAACTTCGTTCGCCTGGGCTCGATGCTGCTCTTCTCCGCACGCGACCTCGCTCATGGCCGAGAGCTCTGGAGAGCCGACCTCGAGGGCGGCGGCGGCCTCTTCTACACGCTCGTGCCGTGCCGCGTCGTCGACACGCGAACCGCGGCCGACGGGCCCGCGATGGTCGGCGAGTACGCGCGGCCGATCCAGGTGGCGGGCCGGGGCGGAGGTCCGGTGCGTGGATGCGCTCCGCTACAGGGTGCACCCGCGCCATTTCGGCCTGTCGGAGTCGCTGTCGTGGATTGACCGGATCAAGCCGCAGCGGGCCATCCTGACCAACCTGCCTGCGGAACTCGGCTATGAGGTTCTCAAGGGCGAGGTGCCACCCCATGTGGAACCGGGATTCGACGGGATCAGCGGGACCGTCTCCGAGAAATT
>CAZXSG010000824.1:0-2843 GCA_964643185.1 uncultured Holophagales bacterium | reverse complement strand
GTGCGGGCGGGCCCCAGTGCCCGCGAGGGGCGTGGCGCGGGCGAGCCCCGTCAGGAGGTCCCCCGTCGACGGGACGGCCGGGTTCACGGCGTGGCTTCCCGAGCCGCCGCCCGCGACCACCGGGGAGCCGTACCCCCGGCGGAGCTTCGACGAGGGCCCCTGAGGTCGTACTCAGCAGAGGCCCGTGGTGAGCCGAGCCCGAGTCAGGGAAAACGGACTTCCGCCCGAAGCTCCGCGGTGAGTGCGGCGCAAGAGGCTGCAATCACAGCCGGATCATCCAGCCCTTCGACGGACCGCGCGGCGCTCTCGGCCCCTGCGGCGTCAGAACGACCAAACAGGCTCGCCAGACTCTGAAGAGCTTCCACTGTGACTTCGCGGCTGCGAGGGTCCTCGAGGAGCATTCGTAGGAAAGTCCCCAGCACGACGACGTCGACGCCGCGCAGAATTCGAAGGACGTCGAGGGCGTCCTTGTCCTTCAGGCGTCCCGGGTCGCCGATCCGTTCAGAAACCTTGTGAACCTTGCTCACGAGGAGTGCCCCCGGGCCGGCAACGAGCGTCTCGATCGAGCGATTCGACACGAACGACTCGATCGCGAGCATCTCGTTGTTGACCAGGGCTCCTTCGAGACCGCGAGCCTTGCGAGCAGCGCGGTTGCCGTGCGGCCCCAATCGGACTCCTCGGCGTCCCGGCCCGGAGATCGCCTCCGGCACCATGAGGTCGACCCTCACATCCGCCTTGAGCCATTCGCCGGGCTGACTCCCCTCGACGAAGCCGGATGATGCGAGAGCCTCGCCGAGAGTGGGTCGATCCGCAAGCCGAGAGGGGTCGAGCACGAGATCGGCGTCGATGGGTGTGGAGGATCTCCCGCGCCTTCACGTACAGCGGATCAGGCACGCCACTCCCCCTCATGCCGCTTCATCCATTCGATGAGCTCCCCGGCTTCCGCCGGCGCCCGCCCCGGCGATGTGAGGAGGTCGGCCGCAACCTGCGAGAGAGCCGCGTACGAGACTCCTTCCTGGGTCCACGTGCGTTCGAGAGCAACGGCCGACAGAGGCCTTACGAGCATGACGTTGGCGCCGGTCTCCGCCGGGTGGAGCTTCAGTCGCGCACCCAGGGCCTCGGGGTCGTCCACGTAGACGGTCGCGAGGCGGGGCGCCGCGAAGGCGACCCGCCGGACGGCCGCGAGCGACCCCGTCACCGCGGTCGATACTTTCAGGTCTCTGAGCTTCCCCATCAATGCGTCGAGGCCCCGCGGCTCGAGAAACGTCGCAACGCGATTGCTCGGAAAAAGCCCGTAGTCGCCGGTCCACCTCTTCAGCAGCGCCGGCCAATCCACCTCGACCACCCGCTCGCCTGCTCGCACGACGATGGCGTCGCCCTCCAGGAGCCGGACGGCGCGAGATACGGAGGCCGGCGAGCAGCCAGCTTTCGCGGCCAGCTCCCGCACGCCGTACGGCGGACGGAAATCCAAAAGCCCACGTACCACGCGGGCCGCGGCGGGGCCTTTCAGAGACGAAAGGAGCCGCGCTTCCCGCCGTGGGCTCTTCAGGGCGCCGTCGAGACGTATGAAGAGCGACGGGCTTTCCAACGCGATACGCACATTCCCGGTCTCGTCGACGTAGCTCGCTCCCTCCGCCTCCAGGAGCTCACGGGTGCGTGCGCTGAGGAACGGGGCCACCACGAGAAGGCCCGCGAGGCCCGATCGATTCCGAAGTGCCGCGACGTCTCGGGGCTCGAGAAATCGGCGTTCCAGGAGACGCAACACCGCGCTCGAGCCGTCCGGCGCGCGAACCTCCAGGGACGGGGCACGATTCGCGGGCCGGCGGACGGTCCACGACCCGGGAAGGCGATCGGCGAGCAATCCGCGCAGGTCCATGCTGTTTCATAATACACGCTGTTTCACGTTCGGTGAAACAACACATTTTGTGAAACGCCGGAGCGACCTCGGCGACCGAAGCCGAGGATCGAGGAGCCGTATGAGCACGGCAACGTCGAGTCAGCCTTAGTCGGTGCCCGGCATGAGACGCCGCATGGCGGCCGTCGGCTTACGCGGCCGCTGCGCAGGCTCGACAACCTGTGCGAACGTCTGGGTTCAGAAGGAACTTCCCTTCCGTTTCGCGGAGGTCGCCAGAAAGTACCCGCCGGTTCTCGGTGAGCCTCGGAACGTGACCGCCTTCTCGCGCCGCAGCGCTCCGAGGGTCCGCTCGACCGTAGCCCTCGACCAGCCCGTGCCGGCCACGATCGCGGGAACCCGCAGGCCCGGAGACTTCGCGAGGAAGCTCAGGAGCAGCTCTCTGCGCGCGGTTCCTGGCGTTACTCCCTCATTTACTCCCTCAACTCCCTCACTTACTCCCTCAACACCATCACTCTCCTTGACGGTGTTGGGCCAAAGCTCCGAAAGGTTAGGGGCCAGCCTCTACGTCTCACCGGCCACCCCCCCTCCGAGCACCCGGTGGACAACCAGCACCGCGAGGAGGCTGAAGGCGTCGCGGCCCGGAAGGCCGGTGGTGAGCCGAGCCCGAGTCAGGTCCACGGAGCCCGTCTCACGGGCATAGGTCAAGAGCCGCCCCTCGTCGGGTGAAACCTCCACGCCGAGCAGGCGGTACCAGGCCTCGTCCCACTTCGTCGTCAGCGGCAGCCAGCTCAGAGAAAGGCGATACCTCTTCCGACCCGCGTCGTTGACGATCTCCGGTGGCACGCGCCCGGCGCTCCGCCACGCCCTCACAAGGCTGGGGATTCCGGTGCCCGCCTGGTCCGCAAACCCCGCCTGCCGCAGCAACCGCACGAGGTTCGGGTTGCGAAGTTGGCTCGAGCCCCCGTCGAGCATCTCGGCAAGCGTCACG
>CAZXSG010000823.1:1499-2844 GCA_964643185.1 uncultured Holophagales bacterium | reverse complement strand
AACCGCGGGGGTCGACCGGGTCATCGCGCTGTCGGTGAATCCCAGCGCGCGGGCCACGTTCCCGCCCACCGTTCTCGTCCCGGCCGGAAGCGCCACACAGGCAATCACGGGGACGGCGGCCTTCGTGACGACCTCGGGCGACGTCACCGTGACGGCGAGCTTGGCAGGCACGTCGACGTCGGGCACGTTCGGCCTCGATCCCAATCCGATCTCTGCTCTGAACGCGGCGACGACCGTGCTCGGTGGCCAGCCCCTGAACGTCGTGGTGTCCCTGCGGAGCGCGGCTCCCGCGGGCGGAGCCTCGATCACGCTCTCGGGAGGTATCCCCGAGATCGGGACGGCGACGCTCACGATTCCACAGGGCCTCGTGAGCGGCACGATCGCCGTGCCCACGTCCCCCGTCACGGCCTCGAAGACCGGCTCGGTCACCGCCACCTACGGTGCGGCGACCCTGTCGCGATCCGTCGACGTGATGCCACTCCGGGTGACGGCGCCCAACGTGATGTACGGCGGTACGGTGCCAGAGCCGACGGGAACCGTCACGGTCGGATTCCCGCCTGGCCCCGGAGGATTGGAAGTCGACCTCGTCAGCTCGGTCTCCTCGGTCGCCTCGGTTCCTTCGCGCGTCCACATCGACGAAGGCCAGACGAGCGTCACCTTCAACATCACCGCGGCGGCGCGATCCAGCGATGCGTCGACTCAGATCCGGGCGACCGCCTCCGGCGCGACCGCCGTCGCGAACGTTCAGGTTCGGGCGCCCCTGCTTTCGGTTCTCTCTCCCGCCACCCAGACCCTGGTTGGAGGGCAGCCCGCGACCTTCACCGTGACCCTGGGAGGTCCCGCCGCCTCGCCAGGCCGAACGGTCTTCTATGTGTCGAACAACAGCGCGGTTCCCAGCGGCCAAACGACAGTCGGAGCAGGCGCCGTCTCGAAGACCTTCACGATTCCAACCACGGGAGTGCCGGCGAGCCGGACGATCGGCGTCACCGCGTATACCGACGACGTGAGCGAGACCCCGACCGACCAGAGGTCGGCGACGATCACGCTGTTGCCGGCCGGGTTGGCCTTGAACCTCTCGTCCGCGTTCACCGTGGGCGGTACCGGGAGCATCACGGGAACGGTCGTCCTGCCTTCCGCGGCTCCGGTCGGCGGCACCCTCGTGAGCCTTGCGAGCGGCGGCGCGGAGGTCGTCCTTCCGGCGTCCGTCGTGGTCCCTGAGGGTTCGTCGACGTCGGCGCCCTTTGGCATCACGACGCACCCTGTTGCCACGAACATCGATGTGACGCTGACGGCCACGGCCGGCCCTCTCCAGGCGACGCGCCTCTTCACCGTTCTCGCCCCGTCC
>CAZXSG010000823.1:0-1489 GCA_964643185.1 uncultured Holophagales bacterium | reverse complement strand
TCGCTCCTCGACTTCACGCTCGCGAGCTCCAGCGCGGGCGCGGGCGATCCCGTTGCGGGAACCGTTGTTCTCGACGGCCCGGCTCCGACGGGCGGACGGCTCGTCTCCCTGATCAGCACGAGGACCAGCATCGCGACTGTGGCGGACGTGACCGTCCCGGCCGGAGCGACCTCTGCTCCGGTGACGGTCTCGACGGTCGCGGACGCGACGGGCTCGACGACGATCCGCGCCGCGGCGGGCGCCGGCGTCGTGAGCCGGAGTCTTTCGGTGGGCCCCGCAGGTTCCGGCACCGTGACGGGGACGCTCGTCGACGCCCTCACGCTGTTCCCGCTCCAGGGCGTGACGGTGCGTCTGCAACCCGATATCGGGATCCAGACGACCACCGATCCGGGTGGCCTCTTCAGCCTCGCCGGGGTTCCAGCCGGCAGCCGGACGCTGGCCGCGCAGCCGCCTCAGTACCAGCTCGCGACGCGGGCCGTGAGCGTGACGGCCGGCCAGACGACGAACTCCGGCACGCTGCAGATTCAGCCGAGCCCGGTCACCGTGAGCGGCTTCGTCGTCAACCCGGAGGCCCCCGGCGGCGCGCAGCCCATCGAGGGCGTTCAGGTCCACGCCGTGAGGCAGGGGCTGTCGGCCACGACGAACGCGCTGGGGGAGTTCACGTTCACCGGCCTGCAGCCCGGCATCGAGGTCTTCACCTACAGGAAGACGGGCTTCCTCTCGGAGGCCTCGCAGGACTTCACGCTGGAGCCCGGCGCCACGTTCACGGCGGCCAACATGGATCTCCGCCCGCTGTTGCCGTCCGTCCCAGGCCGCTTCGAGGGTCTCGTCAGCGATTCGGCGGGCGCGCCTCTGGCGGGCGTGACGGTCACGGTCTCGGGCGCGCTCCAGGCCGTCACGGGCGCCGACGGGCGCTACTCGATTCCCGCTGGGGCCGACGAGTACGGCAAGTACGCCATCGGGGCCGTCAAGGCTGGCTTCGAGCGCCAGGCATCGACGCCGCTGATGGCTCCGCCCTCCAGCGTTCCGTGGCGGGTGAAGCACGACTTCGTGCTCGTCGCCACGGGGGCCAGCGGCACGCTGAACGCCCAGACCATCGAGCCGATGAGCGGAGCGCTGGCTGAGGGCGAGAACCTGGTGTGGGTCGGGAAGGGCCGGCTCCGTATCGCCACGCCGCCCGGGGGCACGCGGACGGCGACCGCCCCCGCGGGGCCGTTCTACGAGGAGCCCCTGTTCGAGACCTGGCTCAGGCGGAACCTCTCCGCGGGCGGTTCGGCTACCGTGAAGGGCTCCGGTACACCGGTCGTTCCCATGGGTCACTGGGCGGTCGCCGGACGGCTGCTCAAGCGGGGAACCGGGCAGCCGCTCGCCGGTGCGGCCGTGACGATCACTCCGCCCGCGGGAATGGGCAGCGCCGCCAACCTCACGACCGACGCCGAGGGCTGGTACCGGTACAGCAGCGCGGTCGTGGGAACCCACCAGGTCGAGG
>CAZXSG010000822.1:0-2850 GCA_964643185.1 uncultured Holophagales bacterium | reverse complement strand
GCGATCCAGGGGGAACGGATCCTGGCCCACCCCGAAGGAAAGCTCGCGCTGAAGTGCGCGGAGGTCTTTCACTCCGGCAAGATCGACGACGGCATGCGCCTTCGCACCAAGGAGGAGCAGGCCGACTGGAGGGCCGCGTCGGCCGGAGAACGGGAAGACATGGGTGCCCGTCTGAAGGCGCGCGCTCCTGAGCCGAAGGCGTTCACCGAGGCCATCCGCAAGGCCGGCGTGCTCAAGGTGAAGGCCGACGGCGCCGACCTTTCCGTTCCCATGGCCAAGGGCGACACGGCCGTGGCGTACTTCGCTCTCGAGGGCGGTGCCTGGCGGCTTTCCGGCGGGCCCATCGTCATCCCGGGCCAGGAAGAGCCCGTGAACGAGAAGCGCATCCAGGGGGCGGAGATCATCAAGCATCCCATCGGAGATCTCGCGCTGCGCTATGCCGACGCCCTTCAGGCCGGGAAGATGGACGACGCCATGAAGCTCGCGAGCACAAAGGCTCAGGCCGACTGGAAAGCCCTGCCGGCGGGCGAGAAGGCCGAGAGCACGGCCTTCCGCAAGAAGATGAGGCCGAAGCGGGCCGACGTCGAGGCGGGCATCCGCTCGGGCGGCGTCCTGATCATCGAGGACGACGCGCGGGCCACGCTCAACGTGATCCAGATGGAGTCGAAGTCCACGGGGCCCGGCACCGTCAGCGGGTCGTCTTCGACCACGGCCATTCCCTTCGTTCTCGAAGCGGGACAGTGGAAGCTCGCGAGGTAGCGGGGTGAAGAGCGTCAAGAGACGCCTCCGGATCGCAGGCCTCGTCCTGGGCGGCCTCGTCGTTTCGGCGATCGTGGCCGGCATGATCGTCATGGGCCCCCGGAATTTCTGGGGCATTCTGCGCTGGGACCAGCGACAGGAAGGCACCGTGAACCTGGGAGCCTCCGCACCCGACTTCCTGCTCACGGCGCTCGACGGGACCACGAAGGTGAAGCTCCTCGCGGCGGCGGGCACCCGGCCGATCTTCCTGATCTTCGGAAGCTACACGTGACCCCCGTTCCGGCGCTCGGTCGGGCGCCTCACCCGCATCTACGAACGGTACAAGGACCGTGCGGAGTTCGTGGCCGTGTACATCAAGGAAGCGCATCCGACGAACGAGTGGCAGATGGACTCGAACGAGGACGAGGGGGTCTGCTACGCACAGCCCAGGACCCTCGCGGACCGCGTCGCCATCGCCAGGGACTTCAAGCGCCGTTTCGAGTTCCCCATCCCGATGCTCGTGGACGGTCTGGAGAACGAAACCGATATCGCTTACGGCGCCTGGCCGGAGAGGCTCTACATCATCGACGAGGCCGGCAAGGTCGTTTACAAGGGAAAGATGGGGCCGTTCGGCTTCGATCCCGCTGAGGCCGAGGCCTGGCTCCAGAAGCGCTTTCCCAGGACGAATGCCAGTCCGCTGGCGGCTCAGACCTTGCGCGTGCCGTCGGCCGTGGACAGCGCGCCGTAGAGCTCCGGACGCCGGTCGCGGAAGAATCCCCACGAAGCGCGGGCCCTGCGGACCTCGTCGAGATCGACAGTGGCAACGATCACGCCTTCTTCGTCGCGGCACAGCTCGGCGATCTTGGTCCCCATGTGGTTCGCGATGAACGAGGAGCCGTAGAAGACCTGTCCGTCCTCGGTGCCCACGCGGTTCGATGCGACGACGGGCGCGATGTTCGAAACCGCGTGGCCGATCATCGCCCGCTGCCACATGTCGCGCGTGTCGAGCCCCGCGTTCGCGGGCTCGGAGCCGATGGCCGTAGGGTAGAGGAGAATGTCGGCCCCCTGGAGCACCATGGACCGTGCGCATTCGGGGTACCACTGATCCCAGCAGATGCCGACGCCGAGGGGCCCGAACCGGGTGTTCCACGATTTGAACCCCGTGTCGCCGGGCCGGAAGTAAAACTTCTCCTCGTAGCCGGGGCCGTCGGGAATGTGGCTCTTGCGGTAGAGACCGAGCGTTTCGCCGCCGGCGTCCACGAGGGCGAGACTGTTGTAGTACGCCTGTCCCGCGCGCTCGAAGAATGACACCGGGATCACGACGTTCAGCTCCTTCGCGAGCGCGGCGAAATGAGCGACTGTGGGGTGTCCCTCGAACGGGCGCGCCCAGGAGAAGAACTCGTCCTTCTCCTCGCGACAGAAGTAGGGACCCTCGAAGAGCTCGGGCGGCAGGATCACCTGCGCGCCCCGTCCCGCCGCCTCGCGGACGAGCTCGGTGACGCGGGCGACGTTCTCGGCAACGCTCTTTGCGAGCGCGCACTGTACGGCCGCGAGCGTGATGGGCTCTTTCATATCAGGCCGTCCCTCCTGCCGGTTGCTGCTGGCTGATGCAGTGGAACGCTCCGCCGCCTTCGAGAAGGTGCCTCGCGGAAACGCCGATCGTGCGCCGGCCCGGGAAGAGCTCCGCAACGCGGCGCACCGCGTTGTCGTCGTGCTTCGAACCGTAGACGGGCACCACGACGCCGGCGTTGCCGATATAGAAGTTCACGTAGCTCGCCGGCATCACGCAGCCGTCCTCGTCCTCGACGAGGCCCGGCGACGGTACGCGCACGACCTCGAGCTTCCGCCCGCCGTGGTCGCGCATCCCGGCCAGATCCCGCGCGATGGCCTCGAGCACGTCGCGGTTCGGGTCGTCGGCGCCCGAAGGCTCCATGCACACGACGACGCCAGGAGCCACGTATCGGGCAATGGTGTCGATGTGCCCGTCCGTGTGATCGTTGAGGAGCCCGTCACCCAGCCAAAGGATCGTCCCGACCCCGAGGCCCCGGCGAAGGGCGATCCCGAAATCGCTTTCCCAAAGGCCTGGATTTCGGTCCCCGTTCAGCAGGCCCC
>CAZXSG010000821.1:0-2857 GCA_964643185.1 uncultured Holophagales bacterium | reverse complement strand
GACGGACTCCGTCGGCTGCTTCGGTGACCGGCTCTACACCATCATCATCAACCCGGTGATCTGTCCCACGGTCTCTCTCTCGCCGCAGGTTCTGCCCGCGACGGTGCTCGGCGTGCTCTACAGCCAGACCATCACGGCGAGCGGCGGCACCTCGCCGTACACGTTCAGTGTGACGGCCGGAACCCTGCCGCCGGGGCTCACGCTCGTCTCGAGCGGCCCCACGACCGCGCTCCTCTCCGGAATTCCCACGGCGTCCGGCGGCTTCAACTTCACGCTGACGGCCACCGACTCGGCCGGCTGCTTCGGATCGATCATCTACCTGAGCCTCATCGCGTGTCCCGTCATCTCGATCTCCCCGGCGACCCTCCCCGCGCCGGTCGCAGGTCTGCCCTACAGTCAGACCCTCACCGCCACCGGAGGCACGGGCCCCTATACGTTCCAGATCACGGCGGGATCGCTTCCTCCGGGCCTCAGTATCGCCTCGAGCAGCTCGACGACGGCGCTCATATCGGGCACGCCCACCTCGACAGGTGCCTTCTCCTTCACGGTGACGGCCACCGACTCGGCGGGTTGCTTCGGATCGAGGCTCTACTCGGGCCAGGCCGGCTGTCCGATCATCTCCATCTCCCCCACGTCTCTGGCCGTGATGACCGCCGGCATCCCCTACAGCCAGACGCTCACCGCGAGCGGCGGCACTTCGCCCTACACGTTCAGCGTCACGGCCGGAGCGCTGCCGGCCGGCCTGACCCTCACCTCGAGCGGCCCGACCACCGCGCTCATCTCGGGCACGCCCACAGGACCCACGTCCGCCTCGTTCACGATCACCGCGACCGATGCCGCGGGCTGTTCGGCAAGCAACCCCTACTCGGTCGTCGTGGGAATCGTGCTCTCCACCATCCCCACCCTCACGGAGTGGGGCCTCATCCTGCTGGCCGGCCTCGTCGCGCTGGCCGGTATCCTGCTCCTCAGGAGATAGACGGGAGCCCGAGCGGGTTCTGCCGCGGAAAGTTCAAAGTGATGCATTTTGAGCTTGACGCGGCAGAATCCCGGCCCTATCTTTCCCTCGGTTCATTCGACATCGAGTTCCCGGGGCGCCAGACGGCGGTTACTTCGTAGCTCATTCTGGCAGAGCATTAGATTTCAACTCTAACGGTAGCCGGTTCGAATCCGGTCGACTTGGCCCTTGTGAGGGGCGGTTACCGTCGTCGCATTCATCCCCGGGTTTCCCCTCCCTCAACTGTGCGGGGCGCAGGGTGGCGTTACTTCGACTATTAATCGAGAGGTCGCGGGTTCAATTCCCGTCAGGGTTTCGACGTCACAGTCGTGATTCTGTAGCTCAGTGGTTAGAGCACTAACGTACGTCATCCGATTTCTTCCCCGCCATCTGTCACCGTTCGGGGGCCCGGAGCGTTCCGGGCCCCCGGGCAACTGTTCGTGCGGCTCCGCCCGTTCCGGGCTTCGCACCTCGAAGGAGCGCGACATGTCACGCGCCATGGCCCTTTTCCGGGCGATCACCTCAGCCGTCAAGCCTCCCGACGACACGAACCGCGACGACTTCCCGTCGTACGTGCAGACGCCCGAGCACGACTTCGTGCAGACGCTGCTGACGAACACGCTCGGGAACACGTTCTACGTGGAGCGCGGCACGCTTCTCGAGGAAGCCAACCGCATCCACCGCACCATGGTGGCGGCCGATCCCGAGCTGGCGGCCAAGGCGATCGTCTACGCGCGCAACAACGGTTTCATGCGCACGCAGCCGCTCCTCGCCCTGGCGCACCTTTCGATCGCGCATCCGGCCTGGTTCCGGCGCGCGTTCGACGGGACGGTGCGGACTCCCAACGACCTCGCCGACTTCACCGTGATGGTGCAGTCGCTCCGCGAGAAGCCCCGCACGTTCGTGCGCGGGCCCAAGGGCGGCGCGACGAAGACCGTCACGGCCGTGACGCGCTCCGAGGGCGGCGCTGCCGTCAAGAAGGCGGCCGGCCGGTGGATGGCCTCGCGACTGAGCGAGTTCTGGGGCATCAAGTACGGGTCGGCCCGCAAGGACGGCCCCACGATCTGGGACATGGTGCGGATGTACCACCCCAAGCTGCGTGAGGACCAGCTGCCGGTGGTGCGGTATCTGAAGGACGGCACGTTCGACGCCGAGGTCACCCGGCAGATCGGGTGCTTCGAGGCGCTCAAGCGGGCCCGGACCGACGAAGAGAAGATCCGCGCGATCGTCGAAGGACGTCTGCCGCACGAGGTGGCGACGTCGTTCGCCGGGAGCTCGAAGGTCGTCTGGCGGGCGCTCATCGACCAGATGCCCGTCTTTGCCCTGCTGCGCCACCTCGCGACCCTGGAGCGTCACGGCGTCCTCGAGGACGCCAGGGACGCCATCGCGCGGAAGCTGCAGAGCCAGGACGCGATCGCCCGGTCGAAGATCCTTCCGTACCGCTTCATCGAGGCCGCCAAGCACGTCAAGGCGGCGTGGGCCAAGGACGCCCTTCGCGACGCTCTCGAGCTGTCGTTCGTGAACGTCCCGGACATCCCGGGCACGACGTCGGTTCTCATCGACTGTTCACCGTCCATGAAGCCTCAGTACCGGTCGGACGGCTTCATGGAGATCGCGGCCATTTTCGGCGTGGCGGCCATGAAGAAGGGCCGGGTGCAGGGAGTGGTGTCCAGGTCTAACGCATAAAGAGCCACACCACGACCCGCGTCAGGGAGGGGACATAAGTTGTAACCAACAACATCAAAACGGTCGCGGTCATCAGGGGGATCAGTTGACGCGAGATGGCCCCGATCCCCGCATTCGCCAGGTTGGCGGCGACGAACAGCGTCCCGCCCACGGGGGGTGTGTACAGGGCGATGGAGA
>CAZXSG010000820.1:0-2859 GCA_964643185.1 uncultured Holophagales bacterium | reverse complement strand
GGCGTGAGGTCCCTCTTGTACTTCGCGGGGTTCCCCGCCCAGAGCGTACCCGGAGGAATCTTCGTGCCGGGCAAAACGAGCGCTCCCGCGGCCACCAGCGCGCTCGCACCGACGTCGGCCGCATCGAGGACGGTCGAGTTCATGCCGATGAGCGCCCCGCGGCGGATCGTGCAGGCGTGGACCACGGCTCCGTGCCCGAGCGTGACCTCTTCCTCGAGGAGGAGCGGCCCGACGCCGTTCGTCACGTGCAGCGTGCAGTTGTCCTGGATGTTCGAGCGCGCGCCCACGCGAATCGAGCAGCAGTCGCCGCGGACGACGCTCGAGTACCACACCGAGACGTCGTCGCCGAGGACGACGTCACCGATGACGGCGGCCGTCTCCGCGAGGAAAACGCGCTCGCCGAGACGCGGAGAAACGTTGCGATACGGACGTACGACCATGCCGTCCGGACGATAGCAGGTGCGTAGCTCAGCAGGGGCGGAGCCACACGAGCAGGTGCGCAGCCCGGTACCCTCGGAGCCACGGGCAGTCGCGTTCCCCTGCCGGCAGTCGAGCCTTCCCCATCCGGAGGTCGAGTCGTAAGTGCGGCGTCTTGGAGGCGATGCACACGAACTTGTGCGAGGCGGGCGAAGACCGTGTGAAGAGACGTCCCACACCCCCTTCAGAGAGGGAAATCGACAGGCTTTTCCACAGGTTGCATGGATTGCCGTAAAGCCTTGCCGCAGAATGACTTGAAAGAAGTGTTTCGAAGGAAACGCGCCTGCCTGCCGGACTTCCGCCGCGAGGCCGCTACTTCTTCTGATCCTGGGGGTTTCTCGATCCCCCCAGACCCCCCACGGGCTTTTTCCGGAGGGGCTTTTCGGGCCCGTCGGCGACCTCGACCGCGTAGGACGTCGCCGACGCGAGAAGCTCGCGGGCCTGGGCGCGGGCGGCCTCCGAAATCGCGCTTCCGCCCAGCATCGCGGCGATGGCGTCGACGCGGGCTTCGCCCGAGAGGTCGGCCACGTGCGTCGTCGTCCGCCCGCCCTGGGCCGCCTTCGACACGAAGAGGTGCCGGTCGCCCTGCGCCGCCACCTGGGGCAGATGCGTCACCACGAGGATCTGGTCCCGCCGCGCCAGCGTGCGGAGCTTTCGCCCCACGGCCTCGGCGGTCGCGCCCGAGACTCCCGTGTCGATCTCGTCGAAGACGAACGTTCGCGTGCGGGCTCCGCTCGTCTTCGAGCCGCTCCTGTTGTCGCGGTCGTTTTCCTCTTCGGCCAGGGCCGCCGCGAGCGCGAGCTCCACGCGCGAGAGCTCGCCGCCCGACGCGATCTTCGAGAGAGGCCTGGGCGGCTCTCCCGGGTTGGGAGCGAAGTCCAGGGTGACCTGATCGATGCCCCAGGCGCCGAAGGCGACGCGCTCGTCGCCCGCGACGAAGGAACTGTCGGCGTCCGCCTTTCGCGCGAGCCGGACGCCGAAGCGGGCTGCGAGAAAAGCCAGGTCCGCGAGGTGCCGCTCGACCGCGGCCGAGAGACGGGGCGCGGCCGCCGCCCGGGCGAGAGAGAGCTCCAGGGCCAGCTTGCGGTAGGCCTCGAACGCGACCCTCGCAGCGGCCTCGGCCTTCGCGAGCGAGCCCTCGAGGTCCACGAGCTCGTCACGTTCCCGGCCGATGCGCTCGCGGTGCCGGAGGACGTCGTCGAGATCGGGGCCGTACTTCCGCTTCAGCCGCGCGAGGGCGTCGAGCCGCTCGGCCACCTCGGCCAGCCTCCCGGGGTCTGCCTCGAGACGGTCGGGCGCGCGGGCCAGGCCGCGGGCCACGTCGGCGGCGCGCTCCGTCACGTCGGCGAGTACGGCCACCTCGGCCTCGAACGCGGGGTCCATCTCGGCGAGCGCCTGGAGGGCCCTCCGGGACGCGGCCAGAGCCGTGAGCGCGCCGCCTTCCTCCGAGTCCAGCGCGCCGCCCGCGTCGGCGAGGAGCCGTCCGATCCTTTCCACGTTGCCGAGGCGGGCCCGCTCACGCACGAGGGCGTCGTCCTCTCCCGAGCGAGGCGACACCGCATCGACCTCGTTCACCTGAAAGTCCAGGAGCTCGAGCCTTCGCACCCGGTCGGCCGCGGCCCCCGCGATGCGGGCGCGCTCGGCCTCGGCCACCCGATGAGCGGCGAAGAGCCGTGCGACGTCGGCGGCCAGCGTCTCGATTCCGGCAAACCGGTCGAGGAGGTCGCGCGGAACAGTCGGGTCGAGGAGCTCCCGGGCTTCGGCCTGGCCGTAGAGCACCAGAAGGCGCGGCATCACCTCGAGGAGCGTGCGCACGGCAGCGGGTGAGCCCCCCAGAAACAGACGGCCCTTGCCGCCGGCCGCCACCTCACGGCGCACGACGAGCTGCCCCGCGGAGAGCGCCTCGTCGAGGCCGGCCTCGGCGAGCGCCCCGGCAACCGCGGGATCGTCGGACTCGAAGACCCCCTCGACGACGAGCCGCTCCGCGCCCCCGCGCACGAGCGTCGCGTCGGCACGCTCCCCCGCGAGCAGGGAGAGCGCATCCACGACGAGGGACTTACCCGCCCCCGTCTCGCCGGTGAGCACGGTGAGACCCGCGGCGAGAGCGACCTCGACGTCCTCGAGAACGGCGAGGTCGCGGACCCGGAGCGAAGTCAGCATCCCGCGGGCGCTCGGGCTATCGCTTCTTCTCGGCGCGCGCGGGCGCCTTGTCCTGCGACTTCGCCGCCCGGTCGCGGAGCCAGCGGAGCGTCAGCGCGACGCCGTAGGCCGTCGCGCCGACGGGATAGCCCGCGTGATCGCGTTCGTAGTAGGCCGTCGGCGCGATGTCGAGGTGCGCCCACGGGGTCTTCGGGTCGACGAACTCCTTCAGGAACAGCGCGC
>CAZXSG010000819.1:0-2860 GCA_964643185.1 uncultured Holophagales bacterium | reverse complement strand
AAATTGCGGAACTCCGAGGGGTGTATGCCGAAGAACAGCGTGTGGTCGCGCATCGAGACGAGCGAGACGCTCCAGCCTTCGTTCGACTCCGGCGACTCCGCCGCGAGGCGCGTGGCGAGGGCCGTCATCCCGGCCTGCGCGCTCGCGAGGCTCGTGCCTTTGGCCAGCCGGCCCACGACGAGGAGGTCGCGCGTGCTGCGTTCCTCGCGGAGCGGACCGAGCGGCTTGGGCACCCAGAGCCCCGGCTGCACCGGCACGAACGCGGCCGTGTAGAGGTCCTTCGGGGCTACGCCCACCACGCGGTGCGCACGGCCGTCGAGGGCGATGGTGCGGCTCAGGATCGCGGGGTCTCCGGCGTAGGTCGCCTGCCACGTGCCGTACGAGAGGACGACCACGTCGTCCTTGCCCGGCTCGTCCTCTCCGGGCAGGAAGCCTCGGCCGAGATGCGGCTTCACACCCAGGACGTCGAAGTAGTTCGCGGTCACCGCGTGGGTCAGGGGCACGAGCGGCGGCTCCACGCCGGTGACGCGGCGGCTTTCGTTGCGGAGCACCGCGAGACCGTCAAAACCGGTCGCTCCCGAGCGCCAGTCGAGGAACTGTCCGGGCGTGACGGCGGCCCGCGCGCTCGTGCCGCGCGCCGAACCGTCGGCGAACACCATGACCAGCCGGTCCGCGTCGCCGTAGGGCAGCGACCGGAGGAGCACGGCGTTCACGATGCTGAACATCGCCGTGTTGACGCCGATGCCGAGCGCAAGAATGAGGACCGCGAGGCCCGTGAAGCCGGGCCGGCGGGCGAGGGAGCGGACCGCGAGGCGGAGGTCGTGCGTCAGCGCCATGGCGGGAGTGAGGTGCAAGCGGGATGCCCGGACGTTCGGTCTCTTTCGGCCCGGATCTGTTCGGAATCGCGAAGGAGGCCGCCCGGAAGCGGGACGGCCGTGCGCGGGCTCACACGAGGCGGGCGATGGCGCTGGCCAACGCTCGCTCGGATCCCCGGACGTTCTCGAAGAAGAGCGAGGGTTCCGTGAGCTCGAGCTCCATGAGCACCGGACGCCCTTCGGGACCCGTGACCATGTCGACGCGCGCGTACAGGAGCTGCCCCGCATCTCCCGGAATCGCCACGAGCGCGCGTTCGGCGAGCGCGATCTGCGCGGGCGTCGGCTCGACCGCCTCGAGCACCGGGCCGCGGGGCTCGTCGGGATCCCAGGGGAGCGCGTACTCGTCGGGGCCCGTCAGGGCGGGTGCCTTGCGAACGGCGTGGCTGAGCGCGCCGCCGAGGTAGACGATCGAGGTCTCTCCTTCCTCGTCGATCGCAGAAAGGTACGGCTGCACCATGACGACGCGACCAGCCGTCTGGAGCCTCGCGACGTGTTTCGCCGCGAGCTCGCGCTCGACGGGATTCGCAAGGTCGTAGCGTCCGCTGTCGCGGCTGCCCGCGCTCACGGCCGGTTTGATCACGAGCACGCCTGTTTCAGCCGCGACGAAGTCGTCGCCGGGTGCGCAGCCCGGAACGGGCGGAGCGTCACGTGGTGAAAGCCAACGCGTCGGCACGACGTCGACGCCTTTGACCCGAAGGTCTTCGAGATAACGCTTGTCGGTGTTCCACGCCAGCACGGGATACGGGTTCCAGAGCCGCGGCACACGCCCGGCCCACTCCAGGAACGCGTCGAGCTTCTCCGTGTAGTCCCAGGTGGAGCGCACGACCGTCAGGTCGAACACCGTCCAGTCCACGTCCGGCGCGTCCCACACCTGGGGCGTCGCGTCGATTCCGTGGGCGGCGAGCGCGGGAACCAGCAGGCGGGTTTCGTCGTCGAGCTCGGGGAGGCGGGAGCACGTCGCGAGCGCGACGCGCGGGCGGATCGCAGTCGAGGCCATTCGCGTCCGAGGTTAGCAGCGGCGTGCTGGAATAATCGAGGGTGGTGACGTCTCCCGAGCCGCGACCGACGCCGTCCCTCGTGCGCAACATCGCGGGCTGGGGCCTGCTCGTCACGGTCGCCGTGGTCTTTCTCGTCGGCTCCCTCTTCGTCTCGCCGCGGCGCCTTCTCGCGCCGCTGAAGTCCGGTCTGCGCCTCGTCTTTCGCGCCTTCGGCCTGCGCGTCCGGCTCGTGGGTCTCGAGCGCCTCGATCCCGCCCGCACCTACCTGTTCGTGTTCAACCACACGAACGTTCTCGATCACCTCATCCTGCTCGCGCACCTCCCCGGCTATTTCGTGGGGCTGGAGGCGACCGAGGCCGCGCGGATTCCCATCTACGGCTGGGCGGGCCGGCGCTGGGGTCAGATCCGCATCGACCGCAGCTCGCCCGAAGGGGCACGCCACGCGTGTCAGCTCGTGGCCGAGCGCCTCGCGAGCGGAACCAACGTCGCGGTGTGCCCCGAGGGCCGGCACACGCGCGACGGCCGGCTCGGCGAATTCAAGAAGGGCGCCTTCCACATCGCCGTCGACAGCCGGGCGACCCTCGTGCCCATTGCCATGATCGGCCTCCACGCGCTCATGCCTCACCCGCGCAAGAGCGTCGCTGCCGGAGAGCTGGTCATCGACATCGGCGTGCCGCTCGCGCCGCCCGAGCCGGGACCCGACGCGCACGAAACCCTGCTCTCGGAAGCCCGTGCCGTGATCGCGCGCGCACTGGGAGACGAGAACCCACCATCGAAGTGAGAGGCGGTGCGCTCCCGACACTCCCTTGTGAGTCGTGACGAACCCCACCGCGCGCCCTCGGTGCCCCCGACGTTCGCTCCTGGCCGTCTTTCTGTTGACCTGCGCCCTGGCCGGACTCGTGCTCCGCGCCGACTCGCGCTGGGCCCGCGGGATCCTGGGCGACGGCGACGCGTGGGGAAACTTGTGGAACCTCCGCGCCGTCGACC
>CAZXSG010000818.1:0-2865 GCA_964643185.1 uncultured Holophagales bacterium | reverse complement strand
CGAGTCCGGGGCATCGAAGAGCGCGGCCAGATCGGGGAAGGCCGGCTCCCGGGCGTCCCGGCGGAGCGCCTTGCGAACGCGTTCCTGAGACTTCCTTCGGGCGATGGCCGAGAGCCAGTGGAGGAGCGAGATGCCGCGCCACTCGAAGCTCCCCACCTCGGCGAAGGCCGTGTGGTACGTCTCGGCGAGGACGTCCTCGGCATCCGAGGTGCCCACGCGCGGCCGGATGATGCAGGAGAGGAGGAAGCGGCGCGTGCGGTCGTAGAGGAGCCCGAAGCTCTCTCCGTCGCCGCCCTGGATGGCGCGGAGGAGTTCCTCGTCCCCTGGCTCCGGACCCATGCCGTCCCGCACGTCGTGTGGCTCCGCCCCTTCGTGGCTGCGCACCCGCTCATCGTCTCCCATCCTCTCGTCTCCCACCTATGCCGTTCGTCCACGGCTTCTTACAGGGAGGAAGAACGAAGGGCCGCGGATTCCGCGGCCCCCGGAGACGGGCGAAGGGGCCTTTAGTTCTTGGACTGGCCGTCGTGCTTCTGCTTCGCCACGCGCCTGCTCTGGCGGTTCTGCGTACGCTGGAGCGAGGCGCGCTCCTTCTTCGTCACCACGCCATCGGACTTGGCCGCGGTTTCCTTGGCCTCCACGCGGTCCTGGCCCGCCTCCAGCTTCGCGGCCGCGCCGTTCGTGGACTCACCTCAGGCCTGGCCCGGCTCGCTCCGCGTCTCCTGTCGCTTTTCCCGCCTGTCGACGACGGGGGTCTCCTGGGCCAGGACAGGGGCGCCGACGGCGAGCGCGAGGGTCGCGGCGATGAGCATGTTCTTCACGTTCATGGGGTCCTCCTTTTTCTGGGCGTCAAGACGCGGCGGGGACCCTCGCGGTTGGCGCGGGTTCTGTGATCTCCGTCGCAGGGAGGGTTCCTTCGGTGCCCGTGGGAATGGGCCCCTTCCACATGCGGAGCCAGATATGAAGGAAGCGCGGACGTGGGAGCCCGGGATCCACGTGGCGGGGCAGATCGCGCCAGGAGACCTCGGGGTGGCGGTGGTGCGCGAGGTGCAGGTGGTAGTTCAGGAAGACGGCCTGGACGAGGGGGTGGACGCGCAGGTTCCAGGCACCCTCCTTCACGTCGCGCACGGAGAACGCGTGGTCGGCGTACTGAAGGCTGCTCCAGTTGAGCGCGAACGCCGCGTAGCAGAGCGCCCAGCCCGTGAACGTGAGATCGAGCGCGGCCGCGAGCCCGAGCTGGAACACCAGTGAGAAGAGGATCTCGAGCCGGATCCGGGTCGACGGAGCGCCCTCGAACCCGCTCAGCATCGCGGCGGCGCCCGTGTGCTCGGCCTGCACGGAGCGCGGCCGTACGAGGCGGAAGGCGCCCGGCCAGACGAGGTAGACGAGACAGCCGAGCGGAGGCAGCAGCCAGTAGAGCCCCGTGAGGATTCCGTAGAGCTGCAGGGTCTTGAGCAGCCGGCTGTCCTCGGGGCCGTAGAGGTCGAACGCTTCCACGTCGCTCCGGTTGCGCTCGTGGTGGCCCAGATGACAGACGCGCTGGAACGTGAAGCCGGTGGGGAAGAACGCGGCAGACACGAGACCGAACCCGTCGTTCACCGCGCGGCGGTCGCTGAACGTGCGGTGCACCGACTCGTGGAGGAGCGCGAAGATCGTGTTGGCGACGAACGAGAAAAGAGCGGCGGCGAGGAGCTTTGCCGGCAGAGCCGTCGCGTGGGAGGCCGTCCACAGCAGGCCGGCAGCGGCCGTCCAGACGGTGAGAGAGATCGCGACGTTCAGGCGTTCCGGGAGGGGCATGGGCTGTCCCGATCCTAACGCGCGCACGGGTGCGAGCCGGAGTAGGATCCGGCCGTCGATGTTCCGAGCCGCGTTCCTTCTCGCTCTGCTCCTCTTCGCGGCAGCGCCGACTTCGGCCGGGGCTCTGCAGGCCGCGGCACCCGTCGGGGCAGGCACCCCCGAGGATCCGGCCCACGAGGAGCTCCGGGCCCTCAAGGGCCGGCTCACCCAGGCCATCGCGAAGCAGGACGTGACGGCGATTCTCGGCTGCGTGACCGACGACGTCGTCGTGACGTTCCTGGACTCCGAGGTCGCGCGCGGCAAGCCGCAGCTCGGCGCCTACTACGAGCGGATGATGAGCGGCCCGTCGAAGGTCGTGCAGTCGTACCGCAACGAGGTCACGGTGGACTCCCTCACCATCCTGTACGGAGGGGATACGGGCGTCTCGTGGGGCAGCTCGAAGGACGACTTCGTGCTCACGGGCGGCCTCGAGCTCTCGCTCACGAGCCGTTGGTCCGCAACGCTCGTGAAAGTCGACGGGCACTGGCTCATCGCGAGCTTCCACGCGTCAGCAAACCTGTTCGACAACCCGCTGCTCCGCGCCTCGAAGACGTTCGCCAAGTGGGCGATCCCGGCCGCCCTCGTGGGCGGCCTCCTCGTGGGCTTTCTTTTGGGGCGCCGCAAGAAGAACTAATCGATGGTGAGGCCGGCGCGGCTCGCGAGGAACTGTGCGATCGCGTCGGCTGCGGCGCGCGGCGCTTTCTGAAGCACTTGATGCGTGGAGCGGAGAGTCACCGAATGGGCATCGGGCCTCTCGGACTCCACCCGCCTGCGGTTCCAGAACGGCACGACGACGTCGCGCGTCGCGCCGATGTACAGGATCGGGACGTCCACGGCCTGGAGCTCCGGCCTCACGTCCACACCGAGGCATTCGCGCGCCCGTGCCGCCATCACGTGCGGGGGGACCGACCGGCTGACCTCGCGGAAGACGCGCTTCAGCTCCGCGTCGGGATATCCCTGGAGCGCGGCCCGCCCCGCGACCGAGACGGGCCACAGACGGAAAAAGCCCTCGGGACCGAGAAACGAAACCTC
>CAZXSG010000817.1:0-2877 GCA_964643185.1 uncultured Holophagales bacterium | reverse complement strand
GCGATCGAGATGCTGGACAACGTGATCGACGGCGTCCACAAGAAGCCGCTCTTCGCGCTCCTCGAGGACCGGCCGCTCGAGGAGCGGCTCGAGGCGCTGCGCGAGGCGTTTCCGGAGCGGAGCGTCGGGCGCACCGCGCGGCTCGCGGAACTGTGTGAGCGCGCCGGGCTCTCTCCGTGGACGACGGCCTGCGCGATCCACGAAATCGCCGCGCTCGACCTTCAGGAGCTGCTTCCTCAGGTGAGGCGCGGTCTGGATTCCCCGGCGCCGGTCGTGCGCGAGACGGCGCTGTGGTCGCTCGCCAGGCTCGGCTCCGAAACGGCAGCCTTCGAGATCGCGCGGCTCGAAGCCGACGCCGCCCCGCGGGTCGCGTCGATGGCCCGGTCCTTCGCGAGGCTGGGAACAGTGACTGGAGGTGAAGCGTGGACCAACGACCGCTCCTGACGATCGAGAAGGTGCTCTTCCTCCGCTCGATCCCCATCTTCGCGCAGATGCGCGACGCGGACCTCGCCGAGCTGGCCGCGATCGTGGAGGAGGTTCATGCGCGTCCCGGCGAGCGGATCTTCGCGAAGGGCGACATCTCGCAGTCGATGTACATCGTGGTGAGCGGGCAGGTGCGCGTGCACGACGGAGACCGCACGATCGCGATGCTGGGGGTCCGGGATCTCGTGGGCGAGCTGTCGGCCCTGGATCCGGAGCCGCGGCTCGCCTCGGTGACCGCCTTCGACGAAACGCACTTCTTCCGGCTGGATCACGATCCGCTGTTCGACCTGATGTCCGAGCACACGTCGGTGGCGCGCGCGCTCATTCACGTGCTGTGCGACCGTCTGCGCGCCGAAGTGCGCACGCGGGACATGCCCGCTCCGAGCACGCGTCAGGTGCTCAAGACACTGAAGGCATGAAGCGCCTCGCGCGCGGCCTCTTCGAGCTGCGGCGTCGGACCCGCGAACGGGTGCACGGCGCCGAACGTGTGCGTGCCGCCGGGGACAACGGAAAGCGACGCGCCGCCAGCGGAGCTCGCGAGGAGCGCCTCAGCTTCGGATAGCGGCACGGTCTCGTCGAGGGAGCCGTGGACGATGCGATACGGCCCGTGGAGCCGCGACACCGCGCGCCTTACGTCGAGGCGTGCGGCGTTCGCCGTGAGGTCGTCGAGCAGCCCGACACCCATCTGGAGGATCTGGCCGGTCCGCAGATTCGGAACGTCGAGATAGCCCTGGCGTCTCCAGAGCGCGAGCTGAGCGGGGTCCGTCACGCGTTCCAGAGTCGAGACGCCGGACCACGTGACGAGGGCGCGCACGGCGGGTCGTTCGGCGGCGGCCAGGACGGCGATGCCGCCGCCGCGACTGTGACCCAGCAGTCCGACGCGGGAGGCGTCGATGGGTGCGTCAGGGAAGGCCGTCGGCAGCGCGTCGAGCACGGTCTCCACGTCGTCGAGCTCGATCGAGTAGGTGTTGGCTCGGAAGCTCTCGAGCTCGGTGAAATTCAGGAGGTCTTCACCGACTCCGTTCCGCGAGAAGTTGAAGTGGACGGCGACGAACCCCGCGGCCGCGAGGGTCTCGCCGAGCCACGGATGGAAGCCCCAGTCCTTGAAGCCCTTGAACCCGTGGCAGACCACGATCGTCGGCCGCGGCGTCGCGCTCTCGAGGAAGCGGAGGTCGCCGCGGATCGGTTCGCCGAGGCGGCTCGTGAGGACGAATGGGCGATGGATCATGGCGAAGGAGTATTGCGCGCGAGCTCGAAGACGCGGACGAACGGCGTGAGCGAAGTCTCGCGGACGACCTCGATGCCTGCCGCCTCGAAGGTCCTCATCCACGTTCCGCGCGAGAGGAAATGGAAGGCGCCGGGACCGTACGCCAGCAGGTTCCACACGTCGCGCAGATGTTCGACCACGAGTACCCGCCCGTTGTCGGAGAGGGTTCTCGCCACCTCGCGGAGGAAAGCTGCGCGTTCGGCGTCCTGGCGGATTTCGTGAGCGGCGAAAACGATGAGCGCGAGTTCGAGAGCGTTCTCTTGGAGCGGGATGCTGGCGAGATCGATGGCCGCCGGCCGGCCCGGCGCGTTGCGGCGCGCACGCTCCAGCGACGGGGTTCCTGCGCGTCCCGTCTCGTGGAAGTCGAACACCACCACGCGCGCGGAAGGCCGCAGTGCGGCTACAGCCGTGGAAGCTTCGTCCTGCCCTGCGTGGAAGATGGCCGCGCGGCCCGCGAACGACACATCGACGTTGGCCAGCCACTCACTGCGCGAGACGGACGAGCGATCGTAGACGTAGTGCGACACGGCGAGCGACCCGAGCATCCAGAACGCGGCCACGAAGAGGCCTGAAACCCCGAGCACGGTCCACGGCCCCGCGAGTGCTCCGGTCGTGATCGCCAGGACGGCCGCAGCACCGGCTCCGATCGCGCCGAGATACCAGGGCCAGTTGAACCTCACGATCTTCAGTACGCCGGAGAATCCGCTCACGGAACGGCTTCCACGATCCCGCGCTCCCAGCGGTATGGAATGTTCTCGATGAAGAACGCGCTGGCCAGCCGGGGAGGTACGGCGTTGAAGGGCGGCGCCGCGAGAAACGACGAGCTGGCCGCGTCCACCCGCACCGGCATCGGCTTCCAGTTCCGACGGACGCCCTTCACGATGACCATCTGTCGCGAGCGGGGCTCGTAGCCAAAGGTGTAGGGCAGTGGCCCCGCGAAGCGCCGGGCGATGCCCAGGGTCTCGAAGGGCGAGCCGGGAGTGAGGTCTTCACAGGGGGCGTCCACGAAAACGCGGACGGAGAGGTCTGCCTCGGCTTCGGGGGTCGTGACGTCGATCGAGAGAGTGCCGTCGGAACGGACCGCCCGGGCGACGCACTTTCGATACCCGTAGTGGGTCAGCAGGTTG
>CAZXSG010000816.1:0-2883 GCA_964643185.1 uncultured Holophagales bacterium | reverse complement strand
TCGAGCACGACGACGCGGGTGGTCCGCTTCCACAACGTCTACGGGCCCCACGGCACCTGGGATGGTGGCCGCGAGAAGGCCCCGGCGGCCGTCTGCCGCAAGGTTCTCACCGCGGTGGCGAGCGGGAAGCACGAGATCGAGATCTGGGGTGACGGCGTGCAGACTCGATCCTTCACCTGGATCGACGACTGCATCAAGGGCATCCGCCTCCTGATGGAGAGCGAAGCGGCGCAGGCGACGGAGCCGATCAACCTGGGCTCCAGCGAACTCGTGAGCATCAACCAGCTCGTGGCGATTGTGGAAGACATCGCCGGCGTGACGCTCGCGCGGCGCTACGACACCACGGCCCCCAAGGGCGTCAACGGGCGCAACAGCGACAACACACTCATCAAGGAACGTCTCGGCTGGGAGCCTTCGACCCGGCTTCGGGACGGCATGGAGCGCACGTACCGTTGGATCGCGGGCGAGTACGCGAAGAAGCACGGCGTCCCCGTCGACGTGCTCTGCGCCGCGCTCGCGCGCTGACACGGAGGCTGGTCTGGCGGGAAAACCGGCGCTCCTCGTTCTGAGTCAGGTGTACGTTCCCGATCCGGCAAGCGTGGGCCAGCACATGGCCGACGCCGCGGAAGAGGCCGTTCGCCAGCTCGGCGTTCGCGTCGTCGTGCTCACCTCGGCCCGGGGCTACGAGAACCCAGCCGTGATCTACCCTTCGCGCGAAACGCGGAACGGCGTCGAGATCCGAAGGCTCCCCCTTTCGTCGTTCGGCAAGGCGTCCATCCTGAAGCGCCTACTCGGGCAGTTCCTGTTCCTTGCGCAAACGGTGCTGCACGGGCTCTTCGTAGGGAACCTCAAGGGGATCCTGGTGAGCACGTCACCGCCGATGGCCTCGGCGGCTGCCCTCGTGATCTCCTTCGTTCGGCGGGCTCCCATCACGTTCTGGGCGATGGACCTGAATCCCGACCAAGCCATCGCGCTCGGGGTGGTGAAAGCGGACTCGTTCGCGGCCCGTGCCTTCGAGGCCCTCAACCGTCTGCTGCTCCGGAGGGCCGCATCGGTGATCGCCCTGGACCGGTTCATGGAAGAGCGGCTTCGAAAGAAGGGCCCGATCGGCGGCAAGATCTCCGTCATACCGCCCTGGCCGCACGAGGATCACCTCGAGCCGATTCCTCATGCGGAAAATCCGTTTCGACGGGAGCACGGGCTCGAGGGCCGCTTCGTGGTGATGTACAGCGGAAACCTCAGCATCGCCTCACCCGTCACGACCCTGCTCGAAGCGATTCCGGAGCTGGGCGACCCGTTCGAGTTCGTGTTCATCGGGGGCGGCCTCGGCCGCCGCGAGGTGGAGCGTTTCGTGGAGAAGCAACAGCCGAAGAACGTGAGGCTGCTTCCCTACCAGCCCATGGAGACTTTGAAGTACTCGCTATCCGCAGCGGATGTCCACGTTGTCACGCTCGGAGACGGGCTCCAGGGGATCATTCATCCCTGCAAGGCCTACGGCGCTATGGCCGTCGCGCGGCCGGTGCTTTTCATTGGCCCGGTACCCTCGCATGTGGGTGACCTTCTGGCCGCTCACGGCTTCGGGTGGAGACTCGCGTGCGGAAACGTCCCGGGAACCATCTCTCAACTGCGAGCCATTCTTGTCTCCGGCGCCGATCGTGATTCCCGCGGACAATCCGGAAGGCGAGCAATCGAAACGAGGCTAGGGCGAACAAGACTGCGCCGGCTATTCATCGGGGCCCTCGAACTGAGGAAGTGAACAACGAATGCTGTACTCGCGCCGACGGCTAAAGAACGTGCTCAAGCTGCTGCTCTACCGGTGCTTTCGGTCCGGGCAAACCCTCGGGGTCGATGTCCTGCCCCGCCATTTCTACTCCGAGATCCCCGATCTTCGGCTCCTAGAGACGCTGGCCGCCTGGCGAGCACCCTACTCGATGGAGGGCGTTCGAGGCGCATCAATCGACAGCCAAGTCGAGTTCCTCCACTCCCTCTTCACTCCCGTCATTCGGGACCGCGTCGCGAACAACTCAATTCACCCGAGGGCATGTAAGACGAACGGCGCCGAGGGCTTCGGGCGAATCGAGGCGGCCGTGCTCTTCGCCTTCGTTGCCACTCATGCTCCGCGGCGAATCGTTCAGATTGGCGCAGGCGTCTCGACAGCAGTCTGCGTGGAGGCGGCTCGGTTCGCCGGCTACAAGCCTGAGATCGAATGCATCGACCCCTACCCAACGGGTTTTCTGAGGAACGCCGCGGAGGGCCGTGAGATCAGCCTGGTGGAAAGTGCCGTTCAGGATCTCGACCCCGCGCGTTTCGCATCCTTGAAATCCGGCGATCTCCTCTTCATCGATTCGACCCATACCCTCGGCCCTGCAGGGGAGGTGTCCCGCCTCGTGCTCGAGGTGCTCCCACGCCTCGGACCCGATATCTTTGTGCATTTTCACGACATCGTCTTCCCTTACGACCACAACCCCGGACTCCTGACGGGAGACCTGTTCTTTCCACACGAATCGGTCTTGCTACATGCTTTCCTGACACTAAACAACAGGTACAGAATAGTCACGTCACTCTCCATGATTCATCACAGGGCGCCGGCCGCGATAAACGACGTGCTCCCCTTCTACGTACCCCGTCCTATGAAGCAGGGACTCTCCTCGGAGGACGGCGACTTCCCCTCATCCATCTACCTCCTCTCCTCAGAAGCACCATAGCTGCCCCCCTAGTTAGTCCGCCCGTAATACGTGTGATCTTTCGTTCGGAGCGCCGCGGGGCCGAAATACGTTGCGCCGCCTCAGCGGAGGGCCTACTCCAGCCTTCGGCGACGCGCCTGCATATCGGCCGCAAGCGCCTGGCGCGAAAGACCACGTATTTACGGCGGGCCACACTAGG
>CAZXSG010000815.1:0-2897 GCA_964643185.1 uncultured Holophagales bacterium | reverse complement strand
TCGAGAACGAGCGCGATTCGGGCGTGGAGTTCTGTTCGTTCTGCCTCAGCAGGCTCACGGTGAAGGAAGCTGCTGCGGTGCCGGCGTTGTGCACCTCGGCGTCGGTGCGCCAGCTCGCACCATTGACGCCGGAGGCATGCGCGGTCGCAGGGAGGTAGAGCGTCGTGGCATCCGCTGCCGGTGAGCGTGTCGCCAGCGGCAGGGCGAGGCCCTGGCTCAGAACCGTCGACCCGCGGGCGCGTCTCGAGTCTCCGAGGAAGCTGCCCGTCCACTCGCCCGAGAACGCGCAGGAGTTGTTCCCTTCGTTCGTCTCGGCGATCAGGCCGTTCGGGTCAACCTGGATCGTGGCGTTGTGGTGCCCCACGGGAATGAAGCCGTCGTACTGCCACGTGAGGGCCATGTAGTAGCCGGGATCCAGGCCCGTTTCGTTGGCCCAGGTGGCGGTGCCCTGGTAGATGCCGTCGACGAGGAGTCCGAACGAGACGGGTCCGGTCAGGCGTCCCGGGCCGTTGTTGGCGACGGCGAAGAAGAACCAGGTGTCCATGTAGGACGACAGGAGCTCTGTCGAAGGCGGACAGCAGTTGTCGCGGGAGTTGGCGACCACGCAACCCGGCCAGTCCGCGGGCTTGTAGAGATAGAGGTCGGGATTGCCGGAGGCCGGAGGCGTGTGGGTCGCCGTCGGCGTCGGCGAGGCCGCGGGCGACCCTGCGACACGGGAGGCCGGCACGAAGATGGGATCCCCCGAGTAGTGGTTGTCGATCACCGTGGCGAACGCGAAGAGCCTTCCGCCGGGCGTCACCGGGCGCGCCACGGCATAGCCGTCGGCGATCGTGCCCCAGGGCGCGAACACCTGATCGAGCTGCCGGAAGCCGTACGGCGGCAGGCGGGTCTCGTCACCCTGCCTTGTGCCGAGGAGAGATCCGTCGGCGCGGTAGAGGTCCAGCTTCACGTCGAGTGCCGAGCCTGTGGCGTTGACGAGACCGATGTTCGTGCGGAAGCCGTCGAGCGATGCGGCGTCTCGCTGCGTGAGCTGGACGAGACGGCCCTCCTCACCGTAGGGAATGGCCTTCTCGATCGCGAGGCCCGGAACGAATTGCCCGAACGACGAGCCGGCGGGCAGGTTCCAGGGATTCGTGCCGATCTGGTTGTACGTGCGGCTCGTGACGGTGAGCGTTCCGGAGGTCACGTCGAAGCGCAGGGCCGCGGCGCCCGTGAAGCCGAACAGCGACGTGAGGACGTCGATGTAACGGACGGAACGCTGGCCTTCCAGGAGGAACGAGCGCGTCTCGGGCTGCGCGTTGTCGGCGTCGCGGCGAAGCAGGGAGATGGTGTACGAGGCCGAGGTCGCGCCCGGGTTGTGGACCTCGACGTCGGTGCGCCAGCTGGCGCCGTTGGCCCCCGCGGCGTGCGCGGAGGCCGGGACGAACAGAACACTGGCCGCGGAAGGTGCCGAGGACGCCGGGCGCCGGAGCGAGACCAGCGAGGCGGCCGTGGTCAAGAGAAGGAGCGTGACGGCCAGAATTCCGACGTGACCCCGTCGGGACGCGGAATCGGGTCGATTCATCGGCCACCTCGCTCTCTCGGTCTGCGGCTATTTCTTGTAGGTCCCCTTGAACGTGTAGCTGCCCTGCCCCTGGCTCTGCAGCGCGCCACTGTCGCCATAGTGGCGCTCCCAGAAGCTCACCGTCCCCACGATCTGGCTGCCGGTCTGTGTGACCTGGGTGGACACACACTGGCCGGCGAGGTTCGACGGGCTCGCCGCGGCCGAGAACCTCATCGTCAGCGTGTTGCCGGAGATCGTCATCGTGGGCAGGCAGTCGGTGGGGTTGAGCGAGGGCTTGCTCCCCCCGACCATCAGCCGCTCCAGAGGGCCGCCCGGTGGATACAGGTAGAGATTCGAGCTTGTTTCCTGTCCCGCCGAGCTGAACACGAAGGACGAGTACTCGAAGTACGTGTTCGTCGGGTCGAGCGCCATCCTGGCGGGCAGCGGGGTGAAGATGATCGTTCCCGACGAGCTTCCGCGGAATTCCGTCATCCGGAAATCGCCCTCGAAGTACGCGATCCATGCCGGCATCCGCCCCTGGCCGAGCAGTGAGCCCCCCGGCAGCGCGTACAGGCTGGCCATGACCTCGAACGTGCCGACGGTCGCCCAGCGATGCGTGACCGTCCGCCCGTTCTGTACCGTGACCTCGGGCGTGCCGTCGCCGAAGTTCCAGACGATCCTGTAGGTCGCCGGCCAGGCGAGCGCGTAGTGCGCCTCGAGCATCCAGTCCACGTCGGGGCACCCGGGAATCCCCCAGGGGATCACTCCCGACTCCGGGAAGACGGCCATGACCGAGGCCGACGAGACCGTCACGGACGCGACCGCGTCCGCGATCGATCCGTTCACCACGAGGACCGTCAGCCGCTGCGTTTCGGGCCCGACCGTCACGTCGACGGGCGCGGTGACGGCGGTGACGTCGGTCAGCTCGGTCTCTCCGCCGGCCTCCATCACCCCGTCCTTCTCGCGGAAGACGAAGAGGCGGACTCCCTGCCTCGACACCTCCGCACCCGAGACGGCAATGCTCAGCGTGAGCTTGCGCGCCGTCCGCGCGGCCTCGGGGACGGTCACCCGGAAAGCCCGGCCCGAGAGCGGGTAGATTCCGGTGAGCGAAAGCGGAGCGGCGCCGGCCGGATCCCAGGTGCTCACGGCACCGAACAGGCTCGTGTCGAGAGAGTCCTTCCTCAGGCTCCCGTCGGCCGGGCGCAGGAGCGCTGGAGCGGTGTGCCGGTACGCGCGATCCAGAACGAACTCGGTATAGACCTCCGGGAGCGGAAGCCCGAAGGCGCTCAGATAGTGAGCGTCCATCGCCCGCCGGTAGAGCGTGGCGTACTCGCGGGCGCCCTTGCCGAACTGT
>CAZXSG010000814.1:0-2900 GCA_964643185.1 uncultured Holophagales bacterium | reverse complement strand
AGGCGCGGCGGGTGATGCCGCCCTCGACGAGGAGGACAGGTGCGAAGGGCGGAACGCCCGGAGCCAAACCAACAGGAGCGGGTGCCTCCACCAACGCAGTTTCGAACGCCTCCCGATGGCCGGCCGGGTAGGCGACCACGAAGCGGTCCACCCGGCCCGAGGCGTAGAGCCGTTCGATGGAATGCAGGAGGAGCGGCTTCCCCATGAGCCGCACGAGGGCCTTGGGACCCGAATCGTGGAAGCGCGTGCCGAAGCCCGCGGCAGGGATGAGCGCGAGAACGGCCATTGGATGAAGGAGGTGCCGCGCGTCAGCGCGCCATGATCTCCGTTTCCTTGGCCTTCAGGATCTTGTCGACCTCGCCCACGAAGCGGTCGGTGAGCTTCTGGACGTCCTCGAGGGCGCGGCGCTCGTCGTCCTGCGAGATCGTCGCGGCCTTGAGCTCCTTCTTGATCTTGTCGTTCGCTTCCTGGCGGTGATGGCGCACCTCGACCTTGGCGTGCTCGGCGACCCCGTGAGCCTTCTTCGCGAGCTCCTTGCGGCGCTCCTCCGTGGGCTGGGGCACGGGAACGCGGACGAGCTTGCCGTCGGAGCTGGGGTTGAGCCCCAGATCGCTCGTGCGGATGGCCTTCTCGATGACCGGGCAGAGCGAGGGCTCCCACGGCGAGATGACGAGCATGGTGGCGTCCGGCGCCGAGAGGTTCGCGACCTGGTTCAGCGGCGTCGCCGTGCCGTAGTACTCGACGACGATCGTGTCGAGGAGGCTGACGGACGCACGCCCCGTACGCAGGTGGCGGAGCTCGGTCTTGAGGGCCTCGATCGCGACGCCCATGCGCCGCTCGGCTTCCTTCTTGATCTCGGTCAGGGGCATGCGATTCCTCCTACGAAGTTTCAGCGCGCCGAGGGCGTTTCACCGCCCGGAGGCTGAACGAATTCCGCGCCGGAGGCGTTTCCCGGCCCGGAGGGCTGAACAAAGTCAAGGACGGGCGCCGGCGTGAACGAGCGTGCCGACGGTCTCCCCCATGATCACCCGGCGGATGTTGCCGGGCACGTGCAGGTTGAAAACCCGGATCGGCATCCGGTTGTCGCGGCAGAGGGCGATCGAGGCCGCGTCCATGACGGCGAGCCCCTTCTCGAGGACCTCCTGATAGGTCACGTCTGGCAGGAGCACGGCATCGGGGACCTTCTTGGGGTCCGCGGTATAGATCCCGTCCACCTGAGTGGCCTTGAGGATCGCCTCGGCCTTTACCTCGTTCGCGCGGAGAGCCGCGGCGGAGTCGGTGGTGAAAAACGGGTTGCCGGTGCCGCCAGCGAGGAACACGACGCGCCCCTTGTCGAGGTGGCTGATCGCACGCCGGCGAATGAACGGTTCCGCCACGGCGCGGATCTCGAACGCCGTCATGACCCGGGAGACCACGCCGCGCCGCTCGATGGCGTCCTGGAGCGCGAGGGCGTTGATGACCGTCGCCAGCATCCCCATGTTGTCGCCCGTGACCCGGTCGATGCCCTTGGTGGCCGCCGAGACCCCACGGATGATATTGCCGCCGCCCACGACGACGGCGATCTGCACGCCGAGCCGCGCGATGTCGGCGATCTCCTCGGCAATGCGCGACACTGTCGTGGCGTCGATGCCAAAGCTCTGGGGCCCCAGGAGGGCCTCACCCGAAAGCTTCAGGAGGACTCGCCTGTAGGCGGGGCTCCCCCCGCCGGCCGCGCCGGAAGGGGGAGGGGAATTCTGAACGAGAACCGGATCGCCGCTGACGCCGCTCACCGCGGGCTCAGTTGGTCAGGGCCGCGACCTCGGCCGCGAAGTCCGAGGCCTTCTTCTCGACGCCTTCGCCAACCTTGAAACGCACGAACCGCACGACCTTGGCCGCCTTGCCGGCGCGCTCCTCGATGACCTGCGAGACCTTCTTGGAGTCGTCCTTGGCGAAGGGCTGGTCGATGAGCACGACCTCGCCAAACCACTTGCCGATCATTCCCTCGACCATCTTCTCGACGACGGCCTCGGGCTTGCCGGCGGCGAGGGCCTTGGCGCGGGCGATTTCCTTCTCGTCGGCGACGGCCTGAGCCGGCACCGAGTCGCGGTTCGCGTACGCCGGAGCGAGCGCGGCGACGTGCATCGCGAGATCCTTCGCGAGGGACTCGTCGCATCCCACGGTCTCGATCACGACGACGTTCTTGTCGCCGGGGTGCGCATAGAGCGTGAGGCTCGCGCCCTCGCCCGCCACCAGGCGCGCGAAACGGCGGATCTGAGTGTTCTCACCGGTCTTGGCCGTGAATGCCGTGAGCCAGTCGGTCAGCGTGCCGCCAGCGGAGGCGGGCAGGCCGGCCGGGGCCCCGAGCGCCTTGAGCGCGTCGACGTTGCCGTCGGCGCTGTCCCCCAGCGAGCCGGTCGAGAACACGAGGTTCGCGAGCTCCTTGCGGGCGGTGTCGAAGTCCTCGAGCTTGGCGACGAAGTCGGTCTCGGAGTTGAGCTCGACGAGGCCGGCGACCTGACCGTCGAGCTTCCAGCCTATGAGGCCCTCGGACGCGACGCGCCCCGCCTTCTTGGCGGCGGCGGCGAGACCCTTCTTGCGAAGGATCTTCTCGGCCTCGTCCATGCTTCCCTGCGCCTCGGAGAGGGCGGCCTTGCAGTCCAGAATTCCGGCTCCGGTCTTCTCCCGGAGCTCCTTCACCATGGCGGTCGTGATTTCCATTGTCGTTCCCTCAGATAAACGGGCTTGGCCCGGGGTGGTTGCGAATTCGAGATTGCTTGGTGTCCGGTCACGAAAAGGGGGGCCGAAGCCCCCCTGTCTCGCTCCCGCGTGATTGCGATGCCGGAGGACCGGCGACGCAGGTCAGGAAGGGGTCGTGACGTCCTTGGCGGCAGCCTCGGCAGCCGCGGCGGCGGCTTCGGCGG
>CAZXSG010000813.1:0-2901 GCA_964643185.1 uncultured Holophagales bacterium | reverse complement strand
TCGTCTCGGGCAAGAAGTCCGAGGTCGCCGTCGCGCTCTCGCGCCACCGCGACGTGGACGCGCTCGACGACTGCGGCGGAGACCTTGCGCTCTCGAAGGGCTACGAAGAGGAAGCCGCCGACCGCGTGCGCCGCGTGATCCACGGTCCCGGCGCGTCCGAGGACGACTGGTACGACGCCCGCCGCTGCGAGGGCATCGGCCCCATCGAAGGCCTCGTCGAGATCAAGACCACCTGGCACCCCGCCGGGGTGTAGTTGGCACAGCTTCTCTTCTTCGACCTCGACGACACGCTGCTCGACCACAGAGGTGCTGAAGAGGCCGCTCAGCGCGTGCTCTTCGCGCGGGAGTCCGCGCTCTTCGCCGGCCTCTCGTTCGACGACTGGTACCCGAAGTACAAGCTCGCGAACCACGCCGGCTGGACGGCCTACGGCCGCGGAGAGCTGGACGCGCCCACCGTTTCGGTGAAGCGCTTCGCGGAGCCTCTCGCGGAGCTGGGCCTCGACGTCTCCCTCGCGCACGCGCTCTCTGTCGCGTATCTCGAGGAGTATCCGCACCACTGGAAGCTCCTGCCCGGCGCCGAGGAGATCCTCGACGCGGCCTCGCGGAACGGCGTCGTGGGGATCATCTCCAACGGCTTCTCCGCCGCGCAGAAGGCCAAGGTGAAGCGCTTTCGCCTGGACCGCTGGGTGCGCCACCTGATCCTCTCGGAAGACGTCGGCGTGCTGAAGCCCGGCCGCGCGATCTTCGAGGCCGCGCGCATCGCGGGCGAAGCGGGTGTGCCCGCGACCCGGAAGCTCCACATCGGCGATTCCTTCGAGCACGACGTGATGGGCGCGAAGGCCGCGGGCTGGTTGCCCGTGTTCTTCAATCCCCGCAAGGAAAAGCCACCGGCGCCCGTTCTGTGGGTGTCGTGCCTGCGCGACCTCAGACCGTTGTTGGAGTAGCTCCTACGCTGCGGGCAGAGAGATCCGGAAGCGGGTCGGGCCGCCGGGTGGACCGTCTAGCGAGAAACGCGCGCCGTTCGACACCAGGATCTCGCGCACGAGCGTGAGGCCCAGCCCCTGTCCGTTCTCCTTGGACGTGTAGAACGGCGTGAAGAGCTGCCTCACGGCCTCGGGCGAGAGCCCCGGACCCGTGTCCACCACCTCGATCGCGACGCGCCCGGCGTCGGAGAACGCGCGGAGCGTGAGCGTTCCAGGTCCCTGGTCCATGGCCTCGAGGCCGTTCTTCGCGATGTTCACGAGAGCCTGCTCGAGCTGGGCGTGGTCGGCGCGCACGGGAGGCAGCCCGTCCTCGATGTCGACGCGCAGGGCATGCCCGGCCGCGGCCGGCGACGCGGCCATGAGCGTCGCGAGACCCTGTAGGAGCGGCGCGACGGATACGGGCGCGAGGTTTGGAGCCGGGAGCCTCACGACGTCCGCGAAGCCGCGCATGAACGTATTGAGCTGGCCGAGCCGCGCGGATGCGACGGAGAGCGCCTGGGCGAGGTCCGCGCGGTCGGGCTCGGGAAGGTGCTTCTCGTAGTGCGCGGCCGAGGCGAGGAGCGAACGGGCCGCGCCCACGGAGTTGTTCACCTCGTGCGACATCATGCGGATGACCCGCTCGTAGGCCGACTTCTCGTAGCGCCGGAGCTCCTCGGTGAGTTCTTCCACGAGGTAGAAGGCGCGCGGAAATCCCCGGTCGTAGAACGTCCCGCGGTGGACGCGCAGCCGGCGTCCCTCGCCCGCCGCGAGGAGGTCCGTGCCGTTCTCGGGCAGCTCGGCGAGCGCCCGCGCGAGCGGTGAGGCCGTCTCGGGCAGCTTCAGCGCGAGCAGCTCCTTCGCGCCGGCGCCCAGGAGCTTCTCGGCCGCCGGGTTCGCGAAGTCCACGCGGCCATCGAAATCGAGCGTGAGGATTCCGGAGGGCGACGCCGAGAGGATGCGCGCGAGGAAGTGGTGCTTCTCTTCCTGCTTCGTGCGCTCCTCGCGCAGGGAGTCGGCCATGCGGTTGTACACGGAGACGAGGGCGTCGGTCTCGTCGAGGCCCGTCGTGCGGATGCGCGTCGTGAAGTCGCTCTCGGCGAGGAGCTGCGTGCTCTCCCGGAGGAGCGTGAACGTCGCGAACACGCGCCGCACGAGGGCGAGCCCCACGAGGAGCGAGATGACGAGGGCGGCCTCGACGACGAGGAGCCAGACGCGATCCTCGGTGACGAGCGCCGCGCCGACGGCCACGAGGAGCGCGTGGACGACGAAGAGGTAGAGGAGGAAGCGGGCGCGGAGGGTCAGCGGTCTCAGGAAGAGAGCCCGTACTTCTCGAGCCGGCGGTAGAGCGCCGGACGGCTCATTCCCAGAGACTCGGCGACCCGCGTGAGGTTGCCCTCGTGGTGCTTCAGCGATTTCGCGATCATCGCCCGTTCGATCTCCTCGAGCGTCATGCTGCCCACGGGCGGGAGCGGATCCACCGGACTCGAGGTCCTCGTGCGGCCCTCGGTCTGGAGGAGAGACTGGAAGTCCGTGGCGTCGAGGCTGTCCTTGCCCGCCACGAGGATCGCGCGCTCGAGCGTCTGCCGGAGCTGCCGCACGTTGCCCGGCCACGGCAATGTCGCGAGGAGCCGCTCGGCCGACGGCGTGAGCGAGACCTCGCGCCCGTACGCCTCCGCGAACGTGCGCAGGAAGAACAGGTCAAAATGATCGAGATCAAGCTGAGCCAGGGCGCCAAGCCCGGGCATGGCGGGGTCCTTCCCGGCGCAAAGGTCAGCGCCGAAATCGCCGCGACGCGCGGTGTGCCGCAAGGGCAGGATTGCATCTCACCCGCCGCGCATTCGGCCTTTTCGACCCCGATCGAAATGATCCTGTGGGCCGCAAAGCTGCGCGACCTGTCCGGCGGAAAACCCGTCGGGATCAAGCTTTGCGTCGGCCAGCC
>CAZXSG010000812.1:0-2903 GCA_964643185.1 uncultured Holophagales bacterium | reverse complement strand
CGGGAGGACCTCCTCCGGGCGGTGCTTCTGGCCCTGGGGCGCGACGGGACGGACGAAGGGCACGAAGCGGTCGGTGCCGAAGAGGCGGGCCTCTTCGCTGCCGAGCGGGCGCTCGTGCGCGGTGGGCGGATTCCGTGAGACGCCGTCGCGCTTCTCGAAGCGCGGTCGAAGGGCCTTGCGACCGCGGCCGAGACGGTCCTCCGCCTTCTGGAATGGCGCGCGCGTTTCGACGCGTTCTCTGTGGACGCCGAGCTGTGCCGCATCGGCCGCGAGGCAGCCCGCGCCTCCGGCCTCGAGGCCTTCGCATCCGCGTTTCCCGAAGTTGCCGAGATGCGGCCACACGCGTCGCCGCCGGCGAGCGCGCCGTCGAAGTCGATCGTGGCCGAGGACGCGGCCACGAAGGAAGCACTCGAAACGCTCCACAAGGTCGCTCCGACGAACGTGTCCGTCGCGATCCTGGGCGAGACGGGGAGCGGCAAGGAGGTCTTCGCGCAGGAGCTGCACCGCGCGTCGAAGCGGAAGGGAAAGTTCATTGCCGTGAACATCGTGTCGGTGACCGGCACGCTCTTCGAGTCCGAGCTGTTCGGGCACGTGCGCGGTGCGTTCTCGGGGGCCGATCGCGACCGCATCGGGCTCGTCGAGGAGTCCTCGGGGGGCACGCTGTTCCTCGACGAGATCGGCGATCTCCCGCCGTTCGCGCAGGCCAAGCTGCTGCGCGTCCTCCAGGAGCACGAGGTGCGGCGCGTGGGCGAGGCGAAGACGCGCAAGGTCGATCTCCGCGTCGTGACGGCCACCCACCGCGATCTCGCTTCCATGATCAAGACCAAGGAGTTCCGCGAGGACCTGTGGCACCGGCTGAACTCCGTCGTCGTGACGCTGCCGCCTCTCCGGGAGCGTCCGCGTGACCTCGCGAAGCTGCTCGAGCGGCTCCTCGAGGGACACGCCGTTTCGCGGGAGGCCCGGCGCCTCCTCCTCGCTCACCGCTGGCCGGGGAACGTCCGGGAGCTCCGGCAGACGATCACGACCGCGAGGATCCTCGCGGGAGAGGATCCGATCGCTCCGGCGCACCTGCCCGCATCTCTGCGTGGAGTCGAGCCGGCGAAGCCCGTGAAGGCCTGGGACGCACTGAAGAGGGAGCAGCAGGCGGACACCTATCGACGGGCCCTCGAGGAGTGCGGCGGAAACCGTACTCGGGCCGCGAAGCGTCTGGGCGTGTCGCGGCAGTCGTTCGTCGCGGCACTCAAGCGTCTCGGGATCGTCTGAAATTCGTCTCGGTACACTCCGGCCGTGCCGTTCCTCCGCCGTGTCTTCGGCGTCGCGCTTCTCCTCCTGGGCGCGGCGACGATCGTGTTCTTCCTGATCCACCTGATCCCGGGGGATCCGGTGGCGGTCATGCTCGGCGAGGGCGCGGCGCCCTCGGACGTCGACGCCATGCGCCACGCCCTGGGCCTCGACCGTCCGCTCCTCGCGCAGTACGGCGCGTTCCTGAACGGTCTCTTCCACGGCGACCTCGGCACGTCGCTCCACTCGAAGGAGAAGGTGACGGTCTCGCTCCTCCGCGCCATTCCCGCGACGGCGTCCCTCGCGCTCTTCGCGTTCGCGGCGTCCGTGCTCATCGCGGTGCCCACGGGCTTCGTCTCGGCGGTGCTCCGCGGCTCCCGCGTCGACTCCGTCCTGCGCATCGTTTCGCTCGCGGGCGTCTCGACGCCGAACTACGTCTCCGGCCCGATCCTCGTGCTCGTCTTCTCCATCTCGTTGGGCCTCCTGCCCGTCTCGGGACGCACCGCGCCGGGCGCTCTCATCCTCCCCGGCGTGACTCTGGGCTTCGCGCTCGCGGCGCTCCTCTCGCGCATGGTGCGGGCGTCCGTCGCCGAGGAGCTGGGCAAGCCCTACGTCCTCGCGGCGCGCTCACGCGGCGAGGGCGTCTGGGGCTCGGCTTTCCGCCATGCGTTCCGCAACGCGCTGCCGCCGATCCTCGTCGTCGCGGGGCTCCAGTTCGGCTCGCTCCTCACGGGCGCCGTCGTCACGGAGACGCTCTTCTCCTGGCCGGGCGTGGGCCGGTACCTCATCCAGTCGATCCAGCGCCGCGACTATCCGGCCGTGCAGGGCTGCGTGCTCTTCATCGCGACGGTCTACGTCCTCGTGAACGCGTTCGTCGACGGCCTTGCCGCGACCCTCGACCCGCGCGCGCGGGCCCGGACGGCCACGTGAAGAGTCTGCCCAATGGAGCGCGAGTCGCCGCCGTCTTTCTCCTCCTCGCGCTCGCGGTCGCCTGCATCGCGCCGTTCGCCGTGCGCGATGCCGCCACGAGCCTCGACCTCTCGGCGCGTCTCGCGCCGCCCACGGCGGGGAGCCTCCTCGGAACCGACGAGCTGGGCCGGAGCGTGGCCTCGCGCCTCCTCCCCGGCACGTCCGTGTCCCTGGGCGTCGCAGCGGCCGCCGTGGCCCTGTCGTTCGTCCTCGGCTCGTTCCTGGGCCTCGTCGCCGGCGAGCGCGGCGGCTTCCTCGACGCGGCAACCGGCCGGCTCGTGGACCTCACGCTCGCGTTCCCCGGCCTCCTCCTCGCCGTCGCTCTCGCGGCCGTGCTCGGCCCCTCGGCGCGCAACACCGTGCTCGCGCTCGCGGTCACGGGCTGGGTGCCCTACGCGCGCCTCGCGCGTTCGGAAGCCCGTCGCGTGGCGTCGCTGGACTTCGTGGCCGCGTCCCGCGCGTTCGGCGCCGGGTCTTTGCGCATCACGTTCGTGCACCTCCTGCCCAACGTCCTGGCGCCGCTCGTCGTGCAGGCCACGCTGCACCTCGCGGGAGCGATCCTCGCGGAATCGGCCCTGTCGTTCCTCGGGCTCGGCGTGCCGCCTCCCGCGCCGTCCTGGGGAGCGATGCTCGCCGGCGGCCGGGCTCACGTT
>CAZXSG010000811.1:0-2907 GCA_964643185.1 uncultured Holophagales bacterium | reverse complement strand
TTCGCGTCGAAGGCCGCGAGGATCTCGGCCGAGGTCGCGGGCGCGGGCGGCTGCGCGCCGGAGGCGAAGTCCCAGCCGTCGGTCAGGGCCGACGCGCCGATCCAGCCGGGCAGCACCGCGAGGTGCCAGGCCAGCTTCCCGAGCGTCATGGACTTGGCGTGCGGCGCCCAGGAGAGCTTGTCGTCGGGCACGCGCGCCAGGAGCTTGCGGGTCGAAGAGCATTCACGGTCGAGCTCCATCAGGAGCGGGTCGATCATCCTCATTGAAAATCTCCTTTTCCGAGTCTAGCTTTCGACGAGCGATCGGGCGGCGTCGTGGAACCTCCGCCGGAACGTGTTCATCTCGCCGGGCTGCGCTCCTTGATTGGGCTGCGCGAGATCAGGGGTCCGCAGGGGATGCAGCCGATTGGTGAGGAGCACGAAGACGCACTGCGACTCGGGGTCGACGAAGAGCGACGTGCCCGTGAAGCCCGTGTGCCCGAACGCGCCCTTTCCGAGCGCCTCGCCGCCCGCGTTCTCGGCCGTGGCCATCTGCCAGCCGAGGCCGCGGGGCTCGCCCAGGCCGGGCGTGTGGTCGCGCGTCGCGTCGACGAGCGTCCCTTCCGCGAGGGTGGCGTTCCCCGGCAGCCAGGCCCTTCCCGCCGCGAGCACCGCGCGAAGCGTTCCGAAAAGACCCGCGTTCAAGGAGACGCCCGCCGCGCGACGGGCGGCGTTGCCGTCGTTCACCTCGCCGTTCACGACGCCGTTCCGGAAACCCACGTACTTGAGCTTCCTCGCGGCCACCAGCGCGCGCTCCGTGGCGTCGTCGAGCTCTCCTCCGGCGGCTCGCCCGCGAAGAGCAGGGCCCGCGTCCTCGGGGAGGAAGAGGAAGTCGTCCGCGAGGCCGAGGGGATTCGATACGCGCTCCCGGAAGAACACGTCGAGGGGCTGCGCCGAGACGCTCTCCACGATGCTCGCGAGGACCAGGTAACCGAGGCAGGAGTAGTTCGTCTTGCGGCCTGGCGGGCCGTCGGGGTCGACCTCGGAGAGGGTCCTGAGATACGCCGCGCGGCCCTCGCCCCGCACGTAACACGGAAACCAGTCGGCCATGCCTGACGTGTGCGTGAGGAGATGCCCGATGGTCACGCCGTCGAAACGCGTCTTGCGGAAGACGTCGGCGAAGCGCGTGACTGGCGACACGAGCTCGAGCGCCCCGGCGTCCACGAGGGAGAGCGTGAGGTGGGCTCCCGCGAGGGGTTTGGTCAGCGATGCGAGGTCCCAGAGGGTGCCGGGCTCGACCGGTGCCTCGCGAGGCTCGACCCGCGCCGCTCCACGGTAGGTTTCCAGGATCAACCCACCGGGCCCCGCTATGCCCGCGGCGACTCCCGCGAAAAGACCCCGCTCGAGGCCCTCGTCGAGGAGCGAATCGACGCGGCTCATTTCTTCTCTGGAGCGGGGCCGCGGACCCGCTGCCGGAGCCGGGCCGTTTCGGCCTCGAGCGGCTGGAGCCGCGCGCGGAAGGGCACGAGGATCCGCATGTTCGCCCGGACGTCCTCGGGCTCGAGCTCCTTCTGCTCGCTCTTCACGCGCGAAAGCTCGTTCTCGAACGTCGCGAGCTGCTCCGAGAGGAGCTTCCGCGACGGTTCGTCCTGAGCCTCTGCTCGACGCTTCGCCAGCGTCGCGAGGTTTTTCGTGAGGAGGTCGATGAAGTCGGCGTCCAGCTTGGCAGCGAGGCGGGCGCCCTCCGCCTCGTGGATCTTCTCCTTCACCCAGAGGTACTCCTCGGTGTTCACTCCCAGCGCGCGAGCGGCCTCGAGGTCGGGCGGGGTCGCGAGGAGCGCGTCGCCGAGGCCCTGCTGCTCGGGAGGTTCCGGCACCGGGCGCGCGGCGCGCTGGGACGCGCGAGTGCGCACTTCGATGTACTTTTCGATCTGACCGGGAACGAGCCGGCCGTCGGCCGGGGGCCGGTACGATTCGACGCGCGTCTCGAAGGCCGGCCCGGCCGCCTTGGAGGCCTCGGGAGCGGTCTCGCTCCTTCCGCAGGCCCCGGCCGCGAGGGCCAGGGTGACCGCGACCAGGAGGCGGACGCCGCCGGCGATTCCCGAGGCCTTCACCGGCCGATGCTACCCCGTCCCCCCGAACGTCGCGGAACAGCCCGAGAAGAGCGCAGGCTCTCAAATGCCGCGTGCTACCCTTTCCCGGATCGATGCTCAAGCAGGTCGGCAAGTACCAGATCGTCGAAAAGATCGGCGTCGGGGGATTCGGCTCGGTCTTCAAGGGTCGCGATCCCTTCATCAAGCGTCTGGTCGCCATCAAGACCTGCCAGAGTGAAGAAGAAGAGATCAAGAAGCGGTTCTTCCGCGAGGCCGAGTTCGCAGGAAACCTCCAGCACCGGAACATCACGACGATTTACGACTTCGGCGTCACCGACGACGGGGTGCCGTACATCGTCCAGGAATTCCTCACGGGCGAGGACCTCGACCGAACGATCAAGCGCAAGGACGCGATGCCGGTGGGGCGCAAGGTGCGCATCCTCCTCGACGTCTGCGAAGGCCTCGGCTACGCGCACACGGCGGGAATCATCCACCGCGATATCAAGCCCGCGAACATCCGCGTTCTCGAGGACGGCACCATCAAGATCATGGACTTCGGGATCGCCAAGTCCATGGTGTCGCAGTCCACGCTCACGCAGACCGGAATCACGCTGGGCACGGCTTCGTACCTCGCCCCGGAGCAGATCCGCGGCGAGCCCGTCGACCCGCGCACCGACATCTTCTCGCTGGGGGTTCTGGCCTACGAGCTCCTCACGCACCAGAAGCCGTTCGGCGGCGATCACATCTCGACGGTTCTCTACAAGATCCTGAACGAAACGCCGGGCCGCCCGTCGGACGTCGACCAGAGCGTTCCTCAATCCCTCGAGAGCCTCGTC
>CAZXSG010000810.1:0-2911 GCA_964643185.1 uncultured Holophagales bacterium | reverse complement strand
AGGTGTATCAGGAGAGGAGGCCGGTGCGGACGGCGGTGTGTCCCGGGAAGATCCGCGGGCTCGAGATGCCGAGGTGACGCGCGAGCACCTCGGCGAGCACGTCGCGCAGGTCGGTCGTGACCGCGAGGTCGCGCCCTTCGAAGAGATCGGCGTCCGAGAGGCCCGGCCACTTTCCGTGCACGCGGCCTCCCACGACGGAGCCGCCGAGCGCGAAGAGCACGCTGCCGTGCCCGTGATCGGTGCCGCGCGTGCCGTTCTCCCGCACCGTGCGTCCGAATTCGGTCATCACGACGACGCAGACGTCGGCGAGGCGCGGGCCGAGGTCCTTCGCGAACGCGGCGAGCGCGTTGCCGAGATCCAGCAGGCGGTTCGCGAGCTGGCCCTGCGCGGCCCCCTGGCCCGCGTGCGTGTCCCAGCCCGAGGCGTCGGTGAAGGCGGCCTCGAGGCCCACGTCGCCGCGAATGAGCTGCGAAATCCCACGGAAGCGCCGGCCGAGCGGGGAAGCGGGGTACACGGCGCCGTTCGCGACGGGCAGGGAAGGAATGCCCTTCCCGCGGAGCGTGCGCAGAGCTTCGAACGTCTCGGCCCCCGCGTTCTTCAGAGCGGCGTCCACGGCGTCTCCGTAAAGCGATTCGAACGAGGCCGAGGCTCCCGCCTGGCCCGCTCTGAGATCGAAGTCCGACAGCGACGAGAGCGCGACGGCCGGTGCCTCTCCTGTGAGCGAGCGGGGCAACGTGGGCGCGAACGCGACGGCGCGAAACGGAGACCCTTCGCCGGGTGACCCCGAGAGCGCGCGGTTCAGCCAGCCGTCGCGCGTCGACTTCACACCCGGCGTGCCGGACTCGACGAAATCCTGGGCGTCGAAGTGCGAGCGGGTCGCGTTGGGCGAGCCCACGGCGTGCACGATGCCGAGGGAGCCGTCGCGATACAGGGGATGCAGGGCCGCGAGCGCGGGGTGGAGACCGAACCCTCCCTCGAGCGGCAGGACGCCGCCGTCCTGACCCGCGCGCTTCAGAGCGAGGTTGGGGCGAAGTGCGGCATAGCGGCTCTCGAACGTGGGGGCTACGAGCGAGAGCCCGTCGGCCGCACCGCGCAGGAAGAGCGTGACGAGCACCTTGCCGCGTGCGCCAGGGGATTCCGCGAGGGCGCGGCGCAGAAACCCCGGACCGCAGCCGAACGCGGCGAGGGCGAGACCCGAGGAGCGAAGGAAGAAGCGGCGGTTCATCGCTTCTGGAACTCGGGAGACCCGAGGAGAAGGCCGGCGAGCTGGACTGCGTCGGGCCTTCGGGTCTCGCCGCCTTCGGCGCCCGTGCTCGTGGCGAGGGCGATGGCGTCGCGGGTGGCTTTCGAGGGCGGGGACGCGAGAAGCGCGTGGGACAGACGCTCCAGGGCGTCGTCGTTCGTTCCGGCGAGGGCGAGTGGATCGGTCTTCACGCCCGCGATGCGTCCCGAAGTGAGGGCGAGCCCGAAGTTGAGCCGTGCGAGCAGGCCGCCCGCGTTCACCCAGGCCGAGGCCGTGTCCGCGAAGCCGGTGGGCGGCTGGCATCTGTAGAGCGGTGCGCCCATCTTCTCGATCCACGAGGGAATCGCGTTGTAGGGCGAGACGCTGGCGCCGAGAGCGCGCGTGGCCGAGATGGCGAGCTCGAACGGTGTTTTCGTCTTCGCGCCCCGCGCCGCGTCGGACCACATCTCGGGCGAGGTCACGAGCGCGCGCATCGTGAGGGAGAGGTCCCCGCCGGAGCGCCGGAACGCCTCGGCGACACGGGCGATGGCCGCCTCGGGAGGATCGTCCGCGAGGAAGCGCCGGCAGAGCTTCGTAGCGAGGAAGCGGGCCGTCTCGGGCCTGGCTGCGAGGAGGTCGAGGACGCGGCGTGCGTCGTCGATGCCGCCGCCCGCGGGAATCACCATCCCGAGGACGGTCTTGGCCCCGCGGTCGTGGGCCGCCTCCCGGAAGACGAACGTGCCGATCTCGCCAGGGGCCTGCTCGCGCCTCGGGCGGCCGCGGCCGCCTGATGCGGGCTCGGCGTTCCGTCGCTCACGCACGAAGGACCAGCCGGTGAAGCAGCGGGCGACCTCACGCACGTCGTTCTGCGTGTAGCCGCCGTCGACGCCCATCGTGTGGAGCTCGAGGAGCTCCCGCGCGTAGTTCTCGTTCAGGCCGAGCGTCCGTCCGCCCCGGCGGAGACCGTCCTTCGTCGAGGTCCAGTTGTCGAGGTAGAAGAGCATCGCGGGGTGTGCGGCCGTGGCCCCGAGGAGGTCGCGGAAGTTTCCCAGCACGTGCGGGCGAATCGCGTCCCGTTCGTAGGACGTGAGGAGCCAGCGGACGTCGCCCTTCTCTGCGAACACGTTGAAGTGGTTGAACCAGAAGTCCACGAGGACCTCTTCGAGCTGTCTCTCGGAGGTCGCGGCGCGGTAGACCTTCTGCGCCACGAGCTCCTTGACGATCTGACGGGGGAGCCTGTCCGGATCGATCAGAGCGCGTGTCTTTTCCCGGGCCTCCGGATCGTTCCGGGAAGGCACGGCCGGTACATCCGGGAAAAGTATTGGAATCAGGGAAAACCCTGCCCCGTGGCGGTCGTTGCCGGGCAGGACCCCCTGCTCTACATGGTGGCGGGAATCGAAGTCCCCTTCAACCGGGGCGAGTACGATTTCGCGGGCGGCATCCGCGGGCAGGCGTATGAGGTGATCGCCGGGCCGGTGACGGGCCTGAATCGGGCCCTTGTATTCGACCCGCAGTCCGACGACCGCGGGCCCGTTTCCCACGAGGGCGGCGAGGAACTGCGCCGCGTCGTCCTCGCGGTCGCGCAGCGATGGGTCGAGCCGCGGCTCCTGCTCGCCAGGCAGCAGCAGCTCGAGGCCGTGGTTTCCGGCGTAGGCGATTCCCTCCACGCCGACCAGCTCGCGCGCCTCG
>CAZXSG010000809.1:0-2914 GCA_964643185.1 uncultured Holophagales bacterium | reverse complement strand
CCGGCCTGGCGCCCGGGGGCGCCCGTGCGCGGCGAGACCTTGCCCCGGAAGATCACGGTCCCGCGGGCCGGCGCCATGACCCGGGTGCCGGCCGGGGCCGCGAGGAGGAGCCCCGGAAAGAACTCGGTCCTGTTCGTCAGAGGCGAGAGGCGCGGCCCGAACTCGGAGGCCGGTACCGCGAGCGACGGGTCGATGGGAGAGAGGGAGGGAATGAGAAGCGCCGACTGGCGGGCCTGCGGCGACCCCGTCACCCCGGCGACCTGCCGCCTCAGGACCTCGGCGGTGCGCAGCCTGATGGAGAGCAACGAGACCTCGCGCTCGGGGTCGGTGGATGCCGCGGCGCCGGAGGACGCCGCGCTCACGGCCGCCGGGGCGGGGGCACCCGTTCCGGAGACGGGGAAGCCCTCCGGGAGCGGCACCTCGAGCACGATCGCGAGGCGGGCCAGGAAGAGCTCGTCGGCGCTCAGACGCTCCTCGAGCGAACGCGTTCTCTTCTCCACGGAGGACACGGCCTCCTGGGATCTCTGAGCCGTCTGACGAAGGGCCAATCGATCCGCGGAACGCACGAGGAGTGAGAGGAGGCCCGGTGCCGCGAACAGGCCGACCGTCGAGAACGCTCCGCACACGACGAGGCTCACGGCCACCAGCCAGCCGAGGCGGGAGCTGATCGGCACGGATTTCACGGGCCGCGTCGGGTCGCCCGGGTGCAGCCACAGCTCGCTCAAGGGGGAATCCCGGACGGATCCCCGGGCGGAAGCCCGGGGACGGAATCCCTGAGCGGTCCTACCGGACCGCCGGGGCTCCCGGCTCGGAACGACGGCTCACCGGTCTCGACGCCGAGCGGGCGCGAGTCGCCGGTGCCCTCGGGCACGAAGGAGGGCTCGACGAGGACGCGCAGGACGCCCGGCCCGACGATCGGCAGAAGGACGCTTCGAAAGCCGTTCGGCGGAATCTTCACGGCGCCCCGGTATTTGTCCTCGAAGAACAGGGTGAGCGTCACGATTTCCCGGGAGGGTCCCGCGTTGCGCACCGTAATCGTCAACATTCCCGGCCCGGATTCCGTCACGTGGAACGCGGCGTGGCGCGAGCTCCACCGGAAGGGGCGTCCCGAGGGTTCCCGCTCGAGGGTGTGGACGCCGGCGTGGGGCGCGAAGCGGAAGGCCTCGCTTGGAGAGGCGGTCTCGACGACGCGTATCACGACGCCGATCCCGGCGAGCCAGATGGCACCCGCGGCGATCACGGGTCCGGCCGCATGGAGGAGCCGGGAGGACACTCCGTCGCGAGGGTCGGGAAGGCGCGCGGCGAGAAGGCCGAAGAGGAGCGCGATCTCGGGGTACACGAGGTGCGCGCCGAACAGGAATACGACGAGGAGGCCGACGAGCGCCGATGCCGCTCCCGCCTCTCTCAGGGGGTCCTCGGGGTCGCGGCCCGGGGCGGGTAGCGTCAGGGCGCGGGAGATGACCGGAAGGAGACCGGCGAGAAGGAGCGCCAGCGTGAGGCCTCCCGCCAGGCCCGATTCCGCGAGGACGCCGAGGTACAGCGAAGGAGGATGGTCGGAGAAGCCGGGAGCCGTTCCGGTGAGAGCGAGAGCCTGCGCCGGGAACTCGGCCCGGAAGACCCCGAGGCCCACTCCCCACAGCGGCCGCTGGCGGAACATCTCCGCGGCCGCGGCGTAGAGGAGGACCCTGTCGGGCGCGCCCGTACCGGGAGTGCCGCCCTTCTCGAACAGGCCGATGATCCGGGACACCAGGACGGGGCGCGCACTTTCGTTTACCGGCCACGCGAGGGCTCCCGCGACCGTGGGCGTCGCGGGCACGGCGAGCGCTCCGGGGCTGGCTCCGATCCGGCGGGGCACGCCCTTCGGGGCCCCGGCGACCGCACGCGTGAGGGTCCATGAGGCGAAGAGTCCGCCGGACGTGAGGCCGGCCACGAGCCCGGCGCGTGAGCCGGCGTCGGCGAGGACGAGCAGCACCAGAGCCACCGCGAGCCCCGCGAGGATGCGCCGCGCGCGCGAGCCGGTCGCCGCGATCGCGAGGAGCGGCGCCACCAGGATCCCGGCCGCGACGCCCGCCGACGAGGGATCGGTGAACGTGGCCTGTGAGCGGTCCCAAGCCGCCCAGCGGTCCGCCCGCAGAACGGGGAGGAGCGTGAGCCTCTGGAGCAGCGCGACGAGGCCCGGCACGAGAGCGGCCACGAGAAGGGCGGCGTCACCCGCCCTCCGGCCGCGCTCATCGCGCGTGAGGCGCCGCACCGCGTGGTAGAAGCCGGCGGCGAGGCCCGCCGAGGCCGCGATCGCGAGAATGCTCGCCGCGAGGGGCCCCGCGTCGCCGCCCAGCGCGTCCATCGCGCGGGGCGGCGGGACGCCGCGGAGGAGCAGGTAGGACGTGCGGAGCCAGACGAAGCCGGCGACGCCCGAGATCGCCGTGACCGCCCAGTAGGACCGAAAGAGGGGAAGGAACGGCGCGGTCGCCGGAACGTCGCGCAGCTCGTACAGGGAGCGGAGGGCGGCGCCTGAAAGGGCCGCGCACCCCAGCACGACACCGGCCGGTGCGGGCTCGGGCAGGCCGAACGCGAGCGCGGAGACTCCCGCGACGGAGATGGCCCCCACCGCGAGGAGGAGGCCCGCGCGGCGGGCGCCGCAGGCGACACCGAAGAGGACCACCGAGGCGGCCGCGACGACCGAGCGGTAGAGGAGGTGGGAGGGCAGGACGTTGGGGACGAGAATCGCCGCGAGCGCGCCCCAGAAGAGCGTCGCGCCCACGAAGACGTACGGCGGCGGCCTCTTCACGGAGTCTTGGCCCGTTTCTCGGTGGCGTCGTTCGCGAGGATCAGCGAGAGCGTGCGGTCATCGTTGGCGCCCGTGAGCCGCCGTGGCCGGAAGACCGGATCGAAGTCCAGCGTCCCAAACCCCCCC
>CAZXSG010000808.1:0-2914 GCA_964643185.1 uncultured Holophagales bacterium | reverse complement strand
CCGAAGCCCGTCGAGCTCCTGGGTTGCGACGCCTCGACCTCCCGGCCGTCGAGGTCGGGCCGGTGGACGGCGAGGGTCTTCACCCTGCGGAGCGTCGAGGCGCCGCCGCTTTCGGGTCTGGCCGAGCACTTGAAGCTCTTGAACGCGCCCCGCACCTCCTGAGGATCGACTCCCGGAGGGCCTGAGAGCTCCACGACACGGGCTTCCCAGGGCGCGAAGCTGCCGGGCACCGTGTACGAGCTCGCCCCGTGCTTCAGAACCACCTGCGTGGCACAGGTCGAATCGTTGTTGACGAGGAGCACGCGCACAGAGGACGTCTCGGACTCGGAGGCCCACTCGAGCACGAGGAGACCGAGGCGTTCGGAGATTCCGATCAGCTGGGAGCCCACGGCTCCGCTCGGCCCGGCGCGAGCAGACGAAGGCCCGGAGCCCGCAGCCGGAGCCGGGCTCTTCCTCCGCGAAGACTTCGAGCCGGCCGACGGACGGCCCCCTCGTCCGTCATCGACGGAGTTGAGAATCCAGATGGAAGGCCCGTCGTCTGGCGCGTCCGCTCTCCCCAGCACCGGAAGCCGCAAGAGCACGTCCGCGACGAGATTGGCCGAGAAGCGGACGGAGGCCGAGAGCCCCGAGGCTCCGAGGTCGGCCCGCCTCAGGGCCGCGGCCCTCCGTCGAAGGTCGCTAGCGGAGAGCCCGTCCAGGGGGCGCCTCTCCCGGAAGAGGAGGGTGTTCTTGTTCACGAACGTCGCGGGATCGATGCAGGGATTCCGCAGGACTTCCTCGGGGACGGCAACCTCGGACAGATAGAAGAGCAGGCGCCCGTAGGTGTTCGCCCTCTTGTACGGCCGATCACCGGCCTTGCCCTCGAGGATGCTCGCAAGCAGCACCGCGGCCTGCTCCACCGGGTCCCGCGAGGTGCCGGGCTCTCCGCGCTGAAAGCAGCTCGCGGTGCCCGTCCCGTCGCCCTCCCGAACGGCCAGCAGGATCCGGTCGCGGTACTCGGCCGGCACCCGGGCCTCGGCAGCGGGAGACATCCGGAATGCGGCCGCGACGATCGCCTCGCGGGTGTCGGCATCCCACGCCACGCCCTCCCGGCTCCAGCCGGCCGACGCGATGGCCCGGGCGATCCGGAAGGATCGCCTCAGGCAGTCCCGCCGGACGGCCCGGACGGCCAGGACGAACGGCCGCGCCGGGATGCGCACGAGGAATCCCGACTCAGGCCGGCTTCGGCGGAGGTGGCGGCGGCATGCGGTTGATCGCCGTGCCCCGCGCCTCGAGCACCGGGAGGAGCGGCAGCCCCGAGGGCTCGAACTCTCCGGCCTTCCGGGCCGGGCTCTCGCCGTAGTACGGCCGGTACCCGTAACCGGGGCCGTCAGCGCCCGTATCGGATGGCTTCTCGGTGAGCATCGGGATGCCGTAGATCGCGCTCTTCCGGTCGAAGAACGCGAGCTCGTAGTCCTTGGTCATCCAGATGGCGTCTTTCGGGCAGGCGTCCACGCAGTAGCCGCACATCACGCAGCGCAGCATATCGATCTCGAACACCGTGGGGTACTTCTCGTACGCGAGCACGGGATGCTCCCCGGCCTCGATGCGGATGCAGTCGGCCGGGCAGGCCGTCTGGCACATGTAGCACGCGACGCACTTGAGCGAGCCGTCGTCCCGGGTCTTCAGGATGTGGCGGCCGCGGAAGCGCTCGCTGTACTCGCGCCTCGCCTCGGGGAAGCTGACGATCGGCATGCCCTTGACCGAGCCGTCGCCCTGGCCGGCGAGCTTCTTCCCTTCGGCCACGAAGATGGGGACCACGTTGCGCAGCAGGTGCCCCAGCGTGCGGAACATGCCCTTCACCACCTCGACGAGGTAGACGCGAAACGCGAAATTGTCGGCCGGAGCCTCGAGCTTGACGACTTTGGCAGGCATGTTCTTCGGTTCCTATCTCTCAGCTCTCTTAGCGATCCAGCTCGCCCGCGATGATGTTCAGCATTCCGAGCGTGGCGACGGCATCGGAGACCATGCCGCCCTTGATGATCTTTTCGTACGCCGCGAACAGGGGGAAACAGGGCGGCCGCACCTTGACGCGGTACGGGTTGCCGCTGCCGTCGGCGACGATGGTGTAGCCCAGCTCGCCGTTGGCGCCCTCCACTGACGAGTAGAAGTAGCCCGGCGGGACCTTCGTGCCCTCGAACACCACCTTGAAGTGGTAGATCAGGCCTTCCATCTCGTTGTAGACCATCTCCTTGGGCGGCAGGATGACGCGGTAGTCGTCCGTGGTGACCGGGCCCTTGGGGAGCTTCTTGAGCTGCTGGTCGATGATGCGCAGCGACTGCCGCATCTCTTCCATGCGCACGAAGTAGCGGGCGAAGTTGTCGCCGTCGCTCATCACCGGCACGTCGAAGTCCAGCTCGTCGTAGCCCTCGTACGGCTTGTCCTTGCGAACGTCGTACGCGAGACCCGACGCGCGGCCGCACGGGCCCGTGAACCCCCAGGCGATGGCGTTCTCGCGCGACACGACCCCGGTGCCCCGCATGCGCTTGTGCGCGATGCGGTTCTTGGAGATGAGCCCGTCGATGTCGTCGAGGTTCGTCTGGATGATCGGGAAGAGCGACCGCGACCATTCGTCGAAGTTCGCGGGCACGTCGGCCGACAGCCCCCCCACGCGTGCGTAGCTATAAGTCAGGCGGGCGCCGCAGCAGGCCTCGAGCAGACCGTAGATCGCCTCGCGCGCCTGGTACGCGTACCAGAAGTTCGTGAGGGCGCCGAGGTCCACGGGGTTCGTCCCGATGCAGACCATGTGATCCATGATCCGGTTGAACTCCGAGAGAATCACGCGGATGGCCTTGGCGCGGGGCGGGATCTCGACGCCGAGCATGTCCTCCACGGCGCGGGCGTACCCGAAGCCGTTGATCATGGGCGAGCAGTA
>CAZXSG010000807.1:0-2918 GCA_964643185.1 uncultured Holophagales bacterium | reverse complement strand
CTGTAGCCCGCGGGCAGCACGAAGCCCGCGACGCTCTTGGGCACCCCGAACTCCACGATGCGCTCGAGCGCCCGCGGCAGGGCCGCCTCCGAGGAGGCGGTGGTGAACGCGATGACGAAAGGCTCCCGGATCTTTCGGAAGAAGCCCACGATGCTCACCCGGCAGAGCATGAGAGCCGGAATCAGCACGAGGATGGCGAACACGATGAGCGCGGCGTCGAGCGAGCCCACGAGCCGCGCATAGTTCCCGAGCACGGTGATTCCGTGGTGCGAAACCGCCGCGGCGATCGCTCCGAAGACGCCCACGGGCGTCAGCATCATCACGTAGTCGGTCAGCTTGAAGAGCACCGTCACCGCGCTGTCGAAGAAGCTCACGAAGGCGTCGGCTTTGGAGCCCACGTGCGCCGCCGCCATGCCGAGGAGCGTCGCGAACACGACGATCTGCAGGATGTCCTGCCGGGCCATCGCGTCCACGACGTTCGAGGGAAAGAGGTGGAGGAGCGTCTCCATGAACGTCTTGGGCTTCGCGAGGACCTCGCCCATGTTCGGGAGCTTCAGCCCGTCGCCGGGCCGCACGATGTTCGCGAACGCGAGCCCGATGACGAGCGCGATGGTGGTGGCGATCTCGAAGTAGATGAGCGCCTTCACGCCCATGCGCCCGACCGTCTTGATGTCGCCCGTCTTGCCGATGCCGAGGACGATCGTCGCCAGGATCAGGGGCACCACGAGCATCTTGATGAGGTTGATGAACGCCTTGGACATGAACTTGAAGATGTCGTGGGCCAGGGGCGCCTTCTCCATGGGGAAGAGGTGCCCCGCCAGCACGCCCAGGACGAGCGAGTACAGGATGATCGCCGTCGAGGAGAGGAGCGGATGGCGCCGTCTCCTCCCGCCGGCCGGCTCCGCCGCTTCGGCCGTCAAGTCATGCGTCCTTGAACGGGATCGTGGGCTCGCCGGGCTCGTGGGTCTCCGGCGGGTGCGGCGTCGTGAGGACCTTGAGGAAGAACTTCACCGTGAAGAACGTGATGATCACCCAAACCGAGATCATGAAGATCCAGGCCGTCGAGGTCATGCGTGCTTCTCCTTGTTCTTCCAGGCCTTGTAAACGAGCACCGAGATCCCAACGAAGACCGTGAGAAGCAGCGTCCGGGTGACGTCCTTCACGAGCGTGGGCGTTCCCTTGCCGGCCGCGTCGAACCAGGCCGTGGTCTCCCCGACGTGGAGGACCTTCCCGATCACGCTCGATGCGGCGAAGGGCCAGCCTCGTCCCGAGGTGAGCGAGCTGAAGGCATCGGCCCAGCCGTTGGCCGGCTGGATGAGAGCACCGACGAACACGATGAGGATGAAGGCCGGCGTGACGTACTTGATGACGTACTTGAAGAAGTACGGGACCTTCATGTCGGCCCCGCGCGTGATCTCCTCCCAGCCCTTATCCATGCCGAAGATGTACGCGAAGATGAAGATCTCGAGGAGCGCGAACACGACGAGGGAGAACGTGCCGGTCCAGAAGTCGAACTCGTCGAACGAGCCGCCCGGATAGAGCCACACGCAGAAGAAGCCGAGGACGAACGTCACGATGCCGAACAGGAGCGCCGAGCCCTTCTGCTTCATTTTGAACTCGTCCTGCAGGAACGCCATGATCGGCTGTCCCATCGCCAGCGACGAGGTGATGCCCGCGAAGAAGAGGAGGCCGAACCACATGGCGCCTGCGATGGGCGCGAACCAGCCCCAGTTGTTGAAGAGCGTGGGCAGCGTGAGGAAGCCCAGGCCGAAGCCGCTGCCTCCCATCGTCGCCGCCTGAACAGCCTGGAGCCCGAGGTAGGCCGTGGCGATGGGGATGAGGATGGTGCCGCCGAGGATGACCTCGACGAACTCGTTCATCCAGCCGGCGCTCGCGGCATTGAGCGCGATGTCGTTCTTCTTGCGCACGTACGCCGCATAGCAGTGGATCGAGCCCATGCCCACGGACAGCGTGAAGAAGATCTGTCCGGCCGCCGCCAGCCACACGCTGGGGTTCGTGAGGCCCGAGAAGTCCGGGTTCCACACGAAGTTCAGGCCCTCGAGCGGGCTCTGCATCACGCCGGGGTCGCTGGGCGAGATCATGAGCCCGCGCACCGCGAGCACGGCGCCGAAGAGGATGAGGAGCGGCATGCCGATCTTGGCCGCGAGCTCGATGCCCTTCGAAAGGCCCCTCGAGAGGATCCAGATGTTCAGCACCAGCGTCAGCACGAACCAGAAGAGCGCCTCCATGGGGAGGGCGAAGAGCGAGCCGGCGGTCTGCCCCAGGTAAGCGGGAAAGAACTCCGTGGGCTTGGTCGACTTGAACGTCCCGATGATGGAGTGGAACGTGTATGCGAGCGTCCACGACTCGATGTAGCAGTAGTAGGCCGCGACGGTGAGGTTCGTGAAGAGCCCGAAGACGCCCACGTACTTGAGCCACTTCTTCTTGCCCATCACGTCGAACATGCCGGGGGACGAGTGGTGGCCGAACTGCCCGCCGTGCCGCCCGATGGCCCACTCCACCCAGAGGAGCGGAATGCCCATGAGGAAGAACGAGATCAGGTAGGGGATGAGAAACGCGCCACCGCCGTTCTGGGCGGCCTGCGCGGGAAACCTCAGGAAATTGCCCAGGCCGACGGCGTTGCCCGCCATGGCCAGGACGAGGCCCACACGGCTCGCCCACTGCTGCTTCTCGGTCACGGAGCCTCCTCGGACGGAATCTCGAAAGAAGTCGGGATTCTGAACGAAATCCGGCGTGGCGGGGAAGCCTGAACGGGTATTCTCGGCGAATGTCCAATCCGCTGTTCGCCACGAAGTCGGTCGAGCTGTTGATGGAAGAGATGCGCGGCGAGAACCGGCTGAGACGTGTCCTGGGCCCTGTGGCCCTCACGTCCCTCGGCGTCGGCGCCATCATCGGCA
>CAZXSG010000806.1:0-2923 GCA_964643185.1 uncultured Holophagales bacterium | reverse complement strand
GCCGTCCACCGGCCCGACCTCGACGGCCGGGAGGTCGAGGCGTCGCAACCCAGGGGCTCGACGGGCTTCGGCGGGCTCCGCGATCTGAGGGACTGAAGCGATCCCGAGGATCTTCAGCGAGTGCCGAGGTAGAGGCCGGGAATCGCGCCGTGCTTCTCCTTCGACTCGTGAATCGTGACGACGCCTGGAGCGAGCGCAGCGATTTCGAGGTTGTTCCGGGCCACGCTGGAGTGGTCGGTGTACCAGCTCTCGACCCGTATTTTCCGGGTGTCTGCCCACTGGGCGACGACCTGGGCCCAGTCGCCGTAGGCGGCGTCGAGGAGGTTGATCTTGTCCGCGCGGAGCTCTCCGGAGGCGACGGCGTTCCTGAGCGCCAGCCCTCCGCCGGAGTGCGCGTCCACGATGCGGCGAACGATTTCGGGCCGCCGGGGCAGAAGAAAGGCGGCGACCCGGATCGACTCCGCCTCGAGCTGGGCGAAGCTCTCCGGAGCGGCCATCCAGTAGCCGAACGGTTTGTCGGCCGCCTGCGGGACGACGAACAGGGTCTGCGGGTCCTTCCTTCCCACCGCGGTGATCCGGGCGATCACGCCATTCGTGAGCAGGCTCGAGCCGGCGTCGCCACCGTGGCCGTGGAAGTGGATCTGGAGCGTAACCGGCCTGGGGGCGTCGAAGCCCGGGGGCATGTAGATCGCGACCGGGCGCCCTCCGTTGGCGCACGTTTCGAAGACGGTGCTCGAGCCTCCGGCATCGCGCCAGGCGGCCGCGATTTCCTGTGGGCGGGGAGGGGCCGACGTCCCGGTGGCCGAGACCGCGAGGAACGAGGCGAGAACGAGGGAAGCACTGCGCATCGCCCTGAAGTTAACCCAAAACGGTCTTTACCGATCTTTGGGTGGCGCCTCCCGCCGGTGCGCCCCAACCTGGGGGCAGGAGGCTCCATGCTCGTCGCCCTCATCTCCGTGGTTAGCGGCGTCTCTCCTGATGTCCCTGCCCGGCGCGATCCGTTCATGCCGCAGCTGTCTCCGGTCCGCGCGGTCTCCTGCCGCACAAATCTCGCGTGCATGCGGGTCGCCGACGTTCACCTCTTCGGCACCGTGGTGACCCCGAGGGGCCCGCTCGCCATCCTGGGATCCGCGGGCCTCACGTTCCTCGCACGCCCGGGCGATCTGCTGATGGACGGTGAGCTCCGTTCCGTTTCCGCCGGGCGAGCCGTGCTGAGGCGTTTCGAGATCCCGGAAGCGCCTGGATCCGAGGATTTCTCCGTGCCCCATCACGTGGACGAGGTACGCGAGGTCTCGGCGCGACGCTGAGGTACGAAAACGACGAAGACGGCTCCTCCCGCGGAGGGCCTCTCGTGGTGGACCCGGCCGCCGTGAGCCGAGACGAGGCTTTTCACGAGAGCCAGGCCCAGGCCGAGCCCGCCGCCTCCGGCCTGGCTCGACGCGAACGGTGAGAACAGCCGTTTTCGCATGGACAGGGGAACCCCGGGGCCGAGGTCGGCGACTCTCAGCTCGATGCCGGTCTCCTTTTCGGCGAGGGTCACGTCCACACGGTGGACGGAGCCCTCTCGTGCCGCCCTCGTCGCGTTGTCGAGGAGGTTCAGCAGAATCTGCTCGAACGCATCGGCGTCGAAGGTCGCCGTCAGCGTGGCGGGTGCCTCGACGGTGACCGTTACCCCCTGCGCCTCGGCCGCCGGCGCCTGCGAGGCCACCACGCGCCGCACGAGCGCGGCCAGGTCGCCCTCGGCCTTGACGACCGGAAATCCGCCGCGCTCGAGCCGTGTGAACCCGAGGACGTTCGTCACCACGCGCCCCAGCCGCGCGGCCTCTCCAGCCACGCGCCGCGCGGTGAGCTCGCGGCGGGCGGGATCGCCGAGGCCCTCGGCGAGGAGCTCGGCGTGAAGCCTGAGCGCGGCGAGCGGCGTTCTCAGCTCGTGAGCGGCCGAGGCGGCGAAACGCGAGCGCTCCTCGGCCTGCTGCCTCGCCCGCCGCACCTCGAGGAGCACCAGAGCCCCCGCGAGAACGGCCAGGGCCGCACCGATTCCGAAGCCACGCCACGCGAGCCGTTCCGCGTCCGCGATGCGCTGTCTGATCATGGGGGCGAGCGACGAGTCGTCGACCCGGACGTGCCATACGGCGTCGTCCACCGCGACTCGCGCGGAGGCCAGGGTGGCCGACGGGCCCGGCACGAGGCGCGCGGGAAGCGGGCTGCCGCGGAGGCCGAGGGCCAGCTCGTCGAGGTTGACCCTGAGGCCCTGCGAAAAGGCGCCGGCGGGGGTCATCACCTCGCGCACACAAAGGAGGAGAGGGCTGCCGTCGAGCTCGAACGTGAGGTAGCGGAACCTCCCGATGGCGGCAACGACCTCCGCTCGCGGGGCCAGCCGGGGTGGCACGGGCGCCGGAGGAGCCGCGAACGAGAGGCTCTGGGCATTGCTCTGCTGCACCCAGTCGATCTGGCTCACATTCTGGGTGAGCGCCACGGCGCTCGAGTCGACGGCGAGGCGGGGGCGGGCGGCCTCCACGAGCCTGCGGGCCACCTGCGCAAGCCGGGTCAGCTCGTCCGGCGACGAAGACTCCGGTCTCCGAAACGGGTCCTTGAGCGACGGGTAGACGAGCTTTCCGGCGGCGTCGCTTTGGAAGTAGGCCGCCACGAGAGGGTCGTCGACGTTGGAATTGAGCGGCGAGCGCTGAAGGGCCACGTTGCGGGACGCCTGCGTCGCGGACGCCTCCTCGTAGAAGAGGCTCTGGTAGTGGTAATACGGGCGCCGGGCCTCCCGCTCCTTGAGCTCCACCAGGCGCTGGAGGAGGTTTCGAGCGAGGCGTTCCGCGGTGGCGCGGGCGAGCGCGGCCGGCCCGGCGCGGGTGCGCCCGGCCCGCCGGGCGTTCCCCGACCCGAGCACGGCGCGCCAGGGCACGGGGCGCGACCC
>CAZXSG010000805.1:0-2926 GCA_964643185.1 uncultured Holophagales bacterium | reverse complement strand
GAGCCTCACCACATCGCTATCGACGACGCCACAGGCCGGGTCGCGGTATCGGGCGCGTTCGACTCGATTGCGCTCTTTTCCCTCGAGAAAGGTCCTCAGCCGGAGCGAATCCCGCGGCGCGGCTGGACGCACGGCATGGCGTTCGTACGCGACGCGCCGACCCTCGTCGCGAGCGGCTACGGCGGCCTGTCCGCCCATCGCGACCGTCCGGTCGCCGAACTGCCGGGCGTGGCCACGGCCGGCTCCGTCACGGTGGCGTCGGACGGGATCTACGTCCACTCCGTCCGCTCGCAGACGGTTTCCGTGCTCGAGTACGCGGGGTTCCCGCCCGACGAAACGCTTTCTCCATCGAAGACCGTCCTCTGGGCGCTGGCCACGGACGAGCCGGGCGAGAAGCTCTTCGCGGGCGGACGCGACGGGCACCTCTACACGGTGGATCTCGCGACGAGATCCGTCGCGCAGGATGACGTCCACACAGACGGTATTCCCGGGATGCGGCGAGACGGCACTTTCCTCGCCACCTCGTCCGACGACAAGACCGTGGGACTGTGGGAGATCGGAAGGGGACCGCATCCCAAGCTCATCCGCCGCACGAACGCTCACGCGTTCCTGGTGAACGACCTCTTCGTCGTGAAGCCTCCGGGCGCCCCGGCCGAGTGCGTCACGGCGTCGTCCGACGGAACGCTCAAGCGCTGGACCTGGCCGAGCTTCGAGCCGCTCGAGACCATCGACGTCGCCGCAAAGCTCGGCACCGGAGAGAAATCTCTGCACGCCGTGTGGGCCTCGCCCTCGGGAGACCGCATCCTCTCCGGCTCCTGGAACCATGCGCTCATCGACGCGAAGCGCACCGGGAAGGGCTGGAACGTTACGTCGCGTCCGTTCCGCTCCCGGTCACTGTACCGGTTCGTCCCGCTGCCCGCCCGGAACGCGCTCCTGATGGTGGGAATCTACCCGCACGCCGTGTACTACCTGGATCTCGAATCGGGACAGTGCCCGGAGCTTCCCACGTTCGGACTCCCCGTCTTCTGGGCCGACGGGCGGGACACCGGATCCGGAGATCTCAGCGAGGTCGTAGCTGTGGGCGATGGCGGGCTGCTGCGCTACACGTTCCGGTCCGCGCCGGCTCCGCGCGGTGTCTCGTGGACGGTGTCCTCGCACCGGCAGTCGAAGGCCGCGCTCCTGACTGTGGCCCTGCTGCCGAATCGCGACATCTGGGCGGGCAGTCAACAGGGACAGCTCCTGCGCTTCGCCGCGGGCCGTCTCGACGGGCCTCCGCTCGCCCAGGGCACGCTCAGCTTCTGAGGAGGGCGCCGGCCCGTCGCCGGCGCCCTTCGGATCAGAGCCGACCGTTCAGAGCGCGCGGAGGAACGCCAACAGATCCTTCTTCTCGGGCTCCGCGAGCTTGGTGCCCATGATGAGGTTGAAGAACTCGACGGTGTCCTCGAGCGTGAGGAGGCGGCCGTCGTGCAGGTACGGCGGCGAGTCCTTCAGGCCCCGGAGCGGGAACGTCTTGATCTTGCCGTCGGTCACGGCCATGTGGCTGCGGATGAGCTTCGGCTCGAAGAACCGCCCCGTCTGAAGGTCGTGCATGTTGTTGTCGGTGTAGTACGGCGCGGGATGGCAGGTACCGCACTGTGCCTTGCCGAAGAAGAGCACCTGACCCCGCATCTCCGCGGGCGTCGCCTTCGCCGGGTCCAGCTTGCCGTCGACTCCGAGCTTCGGCGCTGGCGGGAAGTCGAAGAGGGCCTCCATCTCGCTCATGAAGTGCACCTGGCTCCCCCGCTCGAGGATGTTCACGCCCTTCCTGGTCGCCTTCTCGGGATCCCCGTCGAAGTACGCGGCCCGCTGCTCGAACTCGGTGAAGTCTTCAACGGACTTCAGAGCCCTCTGGGAGCCGAAGAGGCGCTGGACGTTCACGCCGCGGAGCGTGGGCGTCTCGATGCGATGGCGAAATTCCTGAGGCCGTATGTCGCCCACGAGATGCGTCGCGGCGTTCGTGTGGCCATTGGCGTGACAGTCGAAGCACGTGACGCCGAGGCTCGGGCGTTTGGAACGACGATCCTCGGTGGCGTTGAACTGTTGCTGCGGGAACGGCGTGACGAGGAGCCGCAGACCTTCGAGCTGCTTGGGGTTCAGGATTCCGGCGAAGAGGTCGTAGAAGTTCTCGCTCGTGACGAGCTTGCCCTGGGACACGTCGCCGAGATCCGGGCGCGTGGTGAGGTAGATGGCCGGCGGAAACTCGGGCAGGAACTGGTCGGGGATGTCGAAGTCGAGATCGAAGCGGTTCAGATCGCGGTCGGTCTGCTTCTTCACCTCGTCGATGTGGAACTGCGGGAACAGCATGCCGCCTTCGGGATGCTCCGGATGCGGAAGGGGCATGAAGCCGAGAGGCCACAGTCCCCGCTTGCGGATCTCCTCGGGCGTCATCGCGCCGAGCTGCTGCCAGGTGGTGCCCGCTCCGAGCTTCACGCGCACGCCGTCCTGTACGGCTTTCCCGCGGGACATCTTCACGCCTTCGGCCGCGCGGTCCGCGAGGTCGTAGCGCTCCGCGAGGTGTGCCTTGGCCGCAGACATCGTCGCGGCCTTCGCCGCGGACCTCTTGCGGAACGTCTCGTCGAACATCTCCTTGACGCTCTTCGCCGGTTCCTCGGCCAAAGCGGCTATCGCGAAAAAGCCGATCCCGATCAGGCCTGTGAGACCGAGTGCCGTTGCCGTTCGATTCTTCATCGTCCTCTCCTTTCCCGTGGAAGTTGAATCTCCACGGAGAATCACTCTCCGCAGAGGAGCAAAAAAAGGGGCTAGTCGCCCCCTTTGCCGGAGCCATTGCAGTCGTCGCAGGTTCCCGTGAGGGTCACGCTCACGGATTTCGGCGCGAATCCCGCCACGCGGCGTGGCGGGACGAGGGCATCGAACTCCACGGACGTGT
>CAZXSG010000804.1:0-2930 GCA_964643185.1 uncultured Holophagales bacterium | reverse complement strand
GGAGGCCCGGCACGCGCCGGCTCGGGCCGCGGCCGGGATCGCCCGCCGCCAGCGCCACGCCGCCGCCGGTGACCTCGGCCGTCCGGTAGCCCTCCGTCCCCGTGACGGGCAGGGCGAACGCGACGAGCGCCTTCACGATCGCCCGCCGTTCCTCGCGGGGCAGACGAGCGAGCGGGCCGTCGACGACGCCCGCCGCCACGACCAGTGCGTCGGCGAGCCGGTCGGGCAGGTGCCTCCGCAGGAGGCCCGAGAGGGTTCCCTTCGACGTGCGCAGGCGCTCGTCCCACAGCTCGTCCCCATCGGGAAAGAACGCGAGCCTCACGTCGGCCCCGGCGCGGGCTCTCTCCACCGCATGCGAGACATCCAGCGCGGCGGGACCGCTGTAGCCCTTGTGGGTGAACAGGAAACCTCCCACCGCCTCAGCGCGCTCCCCGCGCTCCGCGAGATGGTCGCCGGTCGCTACGCTCACGGCGGTCACGCGGGCCACGAGTGAGACGCCCGAGAGGAACGCGTGGGGCGTCCCCTCGGCCACGAGGGGCGCCAGGGCCGCGTAGGGCGGCACGATCCGGTGGCCCAGCCGCCTCGCGACCTCGATGCCGATCCCGTCGGCTCCCCCGCCGAGCACCGAGAAGCCGCCCGTCGCGAGGATCACGGCCCCGGCCTTCACGGGCTGTCCTTCCGCGAGCTTCAGGACGAACGGCGACGCGGCGTCCGACGGCGGGACGACGTCCGTGAGCCGGGTGTGAAAGCGGAACTCCGTGCCGAGCGAACGCGCGCGCGCCACGAGCGCGTCCCGCACGTCGCGGGACCGTTGAGTGGGCGGGAAGAGCTTCTTCGTCGCGGCCTCTTCGTGGAGGGCGCCCAGGAGGAGCTCCTCGAAGCTCGTCCGCTGCTCGGCGAGCGGGAAGCGCGAGAGAAAGCGCACGAGCTCGCGCCGCGGCGAATCGGACACGAAGCGCGACGGGGCGTCCTCGAGAGGCAGGATGTTGCAGCGGCCTCCCCCCGAGACGACGATCTTGCGGCCCGCGTCCTTCGTCGCTTCGAGCACGAGGACGCCGCTGCCCAGGACCTCCGCCGCCGCGATGGCGGCGACGAGCCCCGCAGCTCCCGCGCCGACGATCGCGACGCGAACCTCGCCCGTCGTTCCGTCGGCACCCGCTGTTTCGGCGTTCACGGCCCGATAATGCCTGCGAAATATGTCGAATACCGACGAGACGGCTTCGACCGGCCCGGTCGAGAAGCTCGCGAACCCCAGAAGACGCACCGGCTGTCAGGACGCCTCCCCGCTGCGTCGCCTCGTGGGCCACGTGCACTTCATCTTCGCCGCCCTCCTGGGGGTGGTGTTCTTCCTCTTCTTCTCCGGGCTCACGCTCCTCATCGCGCTCCTCCCGCCCTGGCGCTACGAAGCCGCCGTGATCTTCGGGCGGCTCTTCGGCTTCTGCATGCGGATCGTGCTCGGCTGGCGGTTCGACACCCGCCACGGCGAGCGGTTCCACGACATCCGGCCGGCCATTTTCGTGGCGAACCACCAGTCGAACCTGGACCTCGCGATCTACGGGGCGATCTTCCCCGTGCGGACGGCCGCGATCGGCAAGAAGGAGATCCGGAACCTGCCCCTGTTCGGCTGGCTGTTCACCCGCTCGGGCAACATCCTCATCGACCGCAGCAACCCGGCGACGGCCATCGCGTCCCTCGAGGCCGTGGGCCGGAAGATGCACGCCGAGAACCTCGACGTCTGGATGTTCCCGGAAGGACACCGGAACCAGGGCGAGCGGCTCCTGCCCTTCAAGCGCGGCGCGTTTCACCTCGCAGCCAGCTCGGGCATCCCCCTCGTCCCGGTGGTCTGCGAGCCCATCGGCCGGGTCCTGGACGTGCAGCGGCTCTACGTGAGCCCCGGAACGCTCCGGATCGAGGTTCTGCCGCCCGTCGAAACGACGGGGCAGACGGCGCTGGACCTCTCGGCCCGCGTCACGGAGATCATGCAGGCGGAGGTGGACCGCCTGGGTCTCCTCGCCAAGGACCGGAAGGCGGCTCGCCTTCAGGACTGAGCGACCGGAACGCCGCCTGCGGGAGCGGCGGGAGCAGCTTGTTGCAGCCCTGACCCGTCGCGAGATGGACGATCTCCACCACGACCTCGTCCCGGTGGTTGTAGAACTTCACGACACCCCGCGAGCCCGCGGGCACGTCGTTCACCGCACGGACGAGCTCCACGCGATCGTTCCAGGAGAATGAGGCCGCCATCACTCTCTATGTGTGTCCCGAACGGCAATTTCCCTACAGGCGTACGCGGAATATCTACTTGACCTGTTCGGCCATCCACACGTTTCCGCGCGTTTCGGCCAGCTCGTAGACCACTTCGTCGCCTTTCGGGGACCAATCGGGATAGCGCACGTAGCCGCTCATCTTCTTCCAGAAGGTGAGGGCCTCCTCGCGCCCCGGCGCGGTCGTGCTCACCCAGAACACATTCCACACACCGTCGCGCTGGCCGGCAAAGAGCACGCGGTCGCCCGAAGGCGAGAAGCTCGATGGCCAGGCCAGCCCCTGCTTCTTCGTGAGCAGCGTGAGGCGGCGAGGGCCCGTAGAGTCAGACAAATTCCGCGCGGTCAGCGCGACCTGGATGTCGTCTCCGCGCTTCACCTGGAGCGCGATACGCTCGCCGTCGCGCGAGTAGCACGCCCAGCCCGCGAGCTCGGGCTCGTCGGTGACCTGGGTGGCCAGCGCGAGCCCCGAGGCTCCCCCCTCAGCAGCCTGGAGCGGCGCCCGCCACACGTTGATCGCCCCGTCCTTGGACCGGTTGAAGAGCAGCTCCGTTCCATCGGGCGAGAGCCGCGCGGAGTCGGCGTCGGCGCCCGGCTCGAAGAGCCGCGTCTCGCGGCCCGTCGAGAGATCGATCTGCCACAGCGCGCGCTGGCCGTCGCGGTTCGAGAAGA
>CAZXSG010000803.1:0-2932 GCA_964643185.1 uncultured Holophagales bacterium | reverse complement strand
GGCCACGATCTCCGCGAGGACCTCGAACCCCGCGTCGGAGTAGACGAACTTCTCGCCGGGCCGGCCGGTGAGCGGCTGCGCGTGCTTCTTCGCGAAGATCTCCGCAGGCGTGCCCACGTAGAAGCGCATGGGGTCGTCGGGCAGGAGGCCCGCGCGGTGGACGAGGAGGTCTTCCACGGTGACCTTGTCGCGCAGACCACCGCCCTTGCCGAACTCGGGGAGGATCGTCACGACGCGGTCCTGCAGGCGGAGCCGTCCCTCCTCGATGAGAGCCAGGATGCTGGCGGCCGTGGCCACCGGCTTCGTGAGGGAGGCCAGGTCGAAGACCGTGTCGAGCGTCATCGGCTCCGGCGCCGGCACGAGCGCGCGGTTCCCGTAGACCTTCTCGAGGACGACCGTTCCGTTCCGGCCCACGATGAGGACCGCGCCGGGGATCTCCTTCGCCTCGATCGCGGCGGCCACCACCTCGTCGATCCGCGCGACGTGCGCCTTCGGCAGCTCGCCTTCGGCGAGGAGCGGGGGGGAGGCGAGGAGGAGCGAGAATGCGAGGCGCTTCACGAACGGAGTGTCGCGCGGGGCGAGCCGCCCGTCGAGGTGGAACCCGCATCGCAAGGAGGACCCGTGAAACTTCGTGCTCCCCGCTTCGCTGCGTTCTGCATCGCCCTCCTCCTTTCGGCCTCAGCTCCCGCCGAAACGCAGGATCCCGGCGGTTTCTGGAAGGGTGCGGTCGACGTGCCCGGGACGCCGCTCGCGGTCGAGGTGCAGCTGGAAGGCACCGGGGGCAAGTGGAGCGGCAAGGCCTCCGTCCCCGTACAGAACCTCCGCGACGTCCCGCTCCGCGACGTCGTGGTGACCGCCAGCCGCGCGAAGTTCACGCTCACCGGCATTCCCGGCGATCCGACGTTCGACGGCGCGCTCTCCGAAGGCGGGAAGGTCCTTTCGGGCGAGTTCCGGCAAGGCGGAGGAACGCTGAAGTTCTCGCTGACGCGCGCCGAGTCCCCCGCGAACGAGAGCGCCCGGCGCCTCGCGGGCTTCGAGGCCGTCGTCGAGAAGATCCGCACGGACTTCAAGACGCCGGGGATCGGGCTCGCCATCGTGAAGGGCGACGAGGTCGTTCTGCTGAAGGGCTTCGGCGAAAGAGACCGCGAGAAGAAGCTGCCAGTCACACCGCAGACCGTGTTCGCGATCGGCTCCTCGACGAAGGCGTTCACGACGTTCGTGATGGCCCAGCTCGTGGCCGAGGGCCGGCTCTCGTGGGACGTGCCCGTGCGCACCTACCTGCCCGAGTTCGAGCTGAAGGACCGCTTCGCGTCGGAGCGCATGACGCCCATGGATCTCGTGACGCACCGCTCGGGCCTGCCACGGCACGATCTCCTCTGGTACGGCGCCGGCCTCACGCGCAAGGAGACCGTCGCGCGCCTTCGCTACCTCGAGCCCAACGAGGACCTCCGCGCGAAGTTCCAGTACAACAACGCCATGTTCCTCACGGCCGGCTATCTCGTCGAGAAGCTGACCGGAAGGACGTGGGAAGAGAACGTGAGCGAGAGGATCTTCCATCCCCTCGGAATGAAGACCGCGAGCTTCTCGGTTGCGGACGTCCAGAAGGGAACCGACTTCGCGCTGCCCTACGAGGAGCGGGACGGCAAGGTCGAGCCCATCGCGTTTCGCGAGATCGCGAACGTGGGCCCGGCGGGCTCGATCAACGCGTCGCCCGGGGAGCTCGTCGCCTGGCTGCGCGTGCACCTGGCAGACGGAAAGCTCGGCGCGAAGGAGATCCTGCCCGCCTCGGCGCTCAAGGAGCTGCACGTTCCGCGGATGGCCACGGGCGCGCGCCAGACCGAGCCCGAGGTGGTGCCCGGGGGCTACGCGGCGGGCTGGTTCACCGACATCTACCGGGGCTTCCAGCGCGTGCACCACGGCGGCAACATCGATGGCTTCTCGGCTCTCGTCGCGCTCGTGCCGCAGGAGCGCATCGGCATCGTCGTGCTCGTGAACCAGGACGGCTCGCCCGTGCCCGGGCTCGTGGCGCGGCACGCGCTCGACCGGCTGCTCGCCCTTCCCGCGCGGGACTGGGCGGGCGAGACGCTCGCGAAGGTCAAGCAGAGTCTCGCGACGCAGAAAGAGGCCGAGGGAAAGAAGACGCTCGCGCAGAAGAAGGGCACGAAGCCCGCGCACGCGCTCTCCGAGTACGCGGGCAGCTACACGCATCCCGCGTACGGCGAGCTCGCGATCACGCTTTCGGGCGACCGCCGCGCCCGGGAGACGGGCGGCCTTTCGATGACGTACAACGGCATCACGACGCCGCTCCTCCACTGGCACTACGAAACGTGGAAGGGCGAGAAGCTGACGACCGCGAAGGCCGACACGACGTTCGCGGATTTCCCGATCCAGTTCCACACGAACATGGACGGGGACGTCGCCGCGGTGAACGGTCCCTGGGAGCCGGCCGTCGACGACATCGTCTTCAAGAGAAAGCCGGACGCGAACCTCTCCGATCCCGCGCACCTCGCGACGCTCGCAGGGACCTACCTTCTCGGCCCTGCGAAGATGGTCTTTCGCGTCGTCGCGGGAAAGCTCGAGCTCGAGGTGGACGGCCGTCCGCAGCCGGAGCTTCTGCCCGATCGCGACGAGCGCTTCACGCTGAAAGGCGCGTCGGGCTACAGCGTGCGGTTCACCCTCGTGAAGGGGAAGGCCACCGAGGCCGTCTTCTTTCAGCCCAACGGCGTCTTCACGGCGAAACGCGCGGACAGGGAGTGAGGGGCTGAAGGGCTTTCGGACATGTGTGGGTCTTTGAGGCGTTGGGGAGCACTTCGAGGTGAAGGGGGCCCCTCGATGCATCGACTGCTCTCCGTATCATGACGATGGCGACCCGGGCAGGCACTGGTCTTTCTAGCGGTCCGGCCTCCTGGCTGCTCCGGCCAGGGAGCCGGCG
>CAZXSG010000802.1:0-2936 GCA_964643185.1 uncultured Holophagales bacterium | reverse complement strand
GGCTTCTCTCGGCGGGAAGACCCCCTGGCTCCTCGCCCGCCCGGCCTCCCGTTTCACCCCTTTGGCCGCGGGCTGGTGGGTCCGGGCGGGTCAGACGGTCCTCTCTCTCGCGAGCGCGGCAGCGAACGAAGGAGCCCCGTCTCCCGCCTCTCCCGCCCTGACGGCGTCCGAGCGGCCTCTCTGGAAGATCGCGTTCGGGGGCACGGCCGTCGTGACGGCTGTGCTCTCGATTCTCTCGGCCATCTCGCTCTGTTTCCTGTATCCCGCGTTGACGCCCGCGGTCGAGAAAGCCGAGTCGGTCATCTACGTGCAGACGACGCCCGAGACGCGCGATCTCGCCTACGAGATCCGCCGCGCGCAGGGGCCCGACCCGCTCGCCTACGTGGATGGCCAGGCCGGCTGGCCTCTCGTGTGGTACCTCCGCGACCTGCCCGTCGCATGGGACTTCAAGGATGACGGCCGCAAGCCCCTCTTCGTCATCGTCGACGACACCCGGTTCGACGAGGTGGGCAAGCTCCTGGGGCCGGAATACAAGGGCACCATCATGCCGCTCCGCGCGTGGTGGATTCCCGAGCACAAGCTGTCGCCTCTCGAGCCGACGCCGGGCGAGGTCCGGAAGTACCTCTTCACGAGGACGCCCTGGAAGAACGCCGACGGCTTCAACGGAATCGGGGCCCAGAACGTCTCGGTCTTCCGCAAGCAGGTTTCCGCGTCGCCGGACAGCCCGTCCTTTCCGGGCGCTCCGGACGCCGGGGAAGCCCAGGCTCCGCAGGGGACCGAAGGCACGAGCGGCCCGGCCGCGATGCCGGCGGACCCCGCGCCCACGGCCGCCGACGCGGGGACACAGGGAAGCCCGTGACGAAGCCCGACATCTCCGTCGTCCTTCCCGTCTACAACGAGATCGAGAACCTCCCCGAGCTGCGGCAGCGCCTCACGAAGGTCCTCGACGCGCTCGGCCGGAGCTGGGAGATCGTTTTCGTGAACGACGGCTCGCGGGACGGCTCCCTCGATCTCATGAGGCAGTTCACCGAGGAGGACAAACGCCTCCGCGTGGTGAGCTTCGCGAGGAACTTCGGACATCAGATGGCGCTCACCGCGGGCGTGGATCGCGCGCGGGGCCGGGTGATCGCGGTGATGGACGCCGACCTCCAGGATCCCCCCGAGCTCCTGGGCGAGATGCTCGCGAAGGTCGACGAGGGCTTCGAGGTCGTGTACGCCGTGCGCACGAAGCGGGAAGGGGAGACGGCCTTCAAGCGCTTCACGGCGCACATGTTCTATCGCCTCCTGCACCGTTCCTCGAACGTGAAGATCCCGGTGGACGTCGGCGACTTCCGGCTCATGGGTCCCAAGGCCGTGGCCGCGTTCCGCAAGCTCCGCGAGAGGCACCGCTTCATCCGGGGCATGACGGCCTGGGTGGGCTTCAAGCAGACGGGCGTGAACTACGTGCGCCCCGAGCGCAAGTTCGGCGAGACGAAGTACCCGCTCAGCAAGATGGTGAAGTTCGCCGTCGATGCCATCACGTCGTTCAGCTACGCCCCCCTGCAGCTCGCCACGTGGTTCGGCTTCGGCGTCTCCCTGTTCGCGTTCAGCTACATCCTCGTCGTCATCGTCCTCAAGCTCATGAGGATCAACGTCGCGGGCTGGACGACGCTCATGGTCTTCATCCTGCTGCTCGGCGGTCTCCAGCTCTTCCTCATCGGCATCCTCGGCGAGTACCTCGGACGGATCTACGAAGGGGTGAAGAGGCGGCCGCTCTACCTCATCGACGAGGCGCTCGGCGGTGAGGATGCGGACGAAGGCCCGGACGACGACGGCCGGCTCCTTCCGCACCGGGATCGCGGAAACCCGCCGGATGGCGGCTGATCCTCGGGGATCCCCAGGGGATCCCAAAGCGGTCCTACCGGACCGCCGGGGCGCCTTCGGGCCATCCCCCGGAAACCGTCTCGCCTGGGGAGCGTAGAGTCTTCCGCGTGGAAGGAACTACGGCAAACACGGCAACTACGGCAACGACAGCAACGGCGGGAGCGACGACAAAGCACGGCCACTACGTCAAGTCGATCGGCGATCTGAGAAGGCGGCTCGCGACCGCGATCCCGCGCGACGTGCTGAAGGCGCTGCATCACAAGACCCCGGCCGCGCACTTCCTGGTCACGGTTCGCCAGGCCGTGCTCTTCGCCGCGAGCTTCGCGCTGGCGTGGTCGTTCGATTCCCTCTGGGTGCGCGTTCCGTGCGCCCTCGTTCTGGGCTTCTGCGTCTTCAACGGAACGGTGCTCCTCCACGAGGTCGTGCACCGCGCGGTTTGGGACGGCGACCGGCCGCGGGCCTATCGAATCCTGGGTCTCCTCTACGCGCTGCCCTCCGGTATCTCCGCGACGCAGTTCACAAGGTGGCACCTCGACCATCACGCCGAGCTGGGCTCCTCGACGGACGACCCCAAGCGGGCCCACCTCTCGCCGAAGAGAAACGCGCGCTGGCTGAAGCTTCTCTATGCGACGCCGGCCCTCTTCCCCATCTACTTCCGGGCGGCCAGAAGGGAGACCTCGACGTACCCCCGGGACGTCCAGCGCACCATCGCCGTCGAGCGGCTGGCCGCCATCGCGCTCCACCTCGCGACCGGAACGGCCATCGGCCTCGCGGGCGGCTTCGACCGGCTGCTGTGGCTGTATCTCGTGCCCGTGTTCCTCGTTTTCCCGCCGGCCTTCACGCTCAACCGGTTGGGGCAGCACTACGACATCGTGCCCGGCGAGCCCGCGAAGTGGTCGACCCGGATGGCGCGCTCGCGGTTCTGGGAGGTGGTGTATCTCTGGTCCAACTATCACCTCGAGCACCACTACTTCCCGTCCGTGCCGTTCTACCGTCTCCGGGCACTCAACGGCGCCCTCACGCCCTTCTACGAAAAGGAGGGCGTCCCGGAACGCACCTACCGCGAGCTCCTC
>CAZXSG010000801.1:0-2954 GCA_964643185.1 uncultured Holophagales bacterium | reverse complement strand
TAGCAGAAAGGAAGAACCTCTCATGGCCGGACTCTTCTCACGCCTCACGAACCTCTGGACCGGCTTCCTCTCGCTCTGGGTCTCAGACATCGAGAAGGAGCACCCCGAGATCGCCTACGAGAACGCGATCAACGGGATGATCGTCAAGTACAACAAGCTCAAGAACGCGACGGCCGCGATCATCCGGCGCCGCGAGGACATCGAGGAGCGCTTCTCGCGGGCGACCAAGGAGCTGGCCCAAACCGAGGCGGAGCTCGACACGGCCGTGGCGACGAACCAGGACGACCTGGCGCTCGTGCTGCTCCAGAAGAAGAACCAGCTCTCCGCGGAGGTGACGGAGGGCCGCGCCGAGCTCGAGCAGTCGCAGAAGGATGCCGACAGCGCGAAGTCGTCGCTCATCCAGGTGCAGGGCGAGATCAAGAAGCTCAAGGGCGAGCGCGACGTGATGCTGGCCAAGATGCATTCGGCCCAGGCGCGCATCAAGATCCAGGAGCAGCTCGACGGCCTCTCGGTGGACGCCGAGGTGAAGGCGCTCGACAACGTGCGCGAGCACATCAAGAACACCGTGGCCTCGGCCAACCTCGGCAAGGAGCTCTCGGAGAGCTCCCTGGATTCCCGTCTGAACGCGCTCAAGCAGCAGACCGGCGACGTGCAGGCCAAGGCCCAGCTCGCGGAGCTGAAGGCCAAGAAGGCCGCCGCGCAGGCTGCCGCCGCGCAGAAAACGATGTAAGGGGGGCTGATGAAGCTCACACCCCTCGCCAAGCTGGTCCTCGTTCTCGCGATCCTCGTGACGGCGTTCTTCTCGGTGAAGCGCTTCGCGCCGGATCTCCTCGAGAAGATCGTCCCCTCGGCCAAGCCCAAGGACGCACAGGTGCCGCCCAGGGCCGACCTGCCGACGGGCGAACCCTCGACGTCCGGATACCAGGCCGGACCCGTCTCCGCCCCCGCGGCCGCGGGCTGCACGGACAAGCCCGAGGTGCGGTTCCTCGTGTGGGCCTGGAACGCGCAGTCGGGCGGCATGCTCGCGAACGGCGGGCCGCAGTCGACGGCCGGCAGCCTGATGTGCCAGAACGGGGTCAACCTCCGGTACATCCGCGAGGACATGGTCGACAAGATGCAGGAGCAGCTCGTCGCGTTCGCGACCGGGCTCTCGAAGGGCGAGCGCAACCCGTCTTCGGGCGCGCACTTCGTGGCGATCATGGGCGACGGCTCGGCCACGTTCCTCAAGGGCCTCAACGACACGCTCCGCAAGCTGGGCCCGGGCTACACGGCCAAGGTCGTCGGCTCGATGGGCTACTCGCGCGGCGAGGACAAGTTCATGGGCCCGCCCTCCTGGAAGGAGAACCCGCAGGCCTCCCGCGGCGGCGTCGTGGCCGGATACCTCCGGGACGGCGACTGGAACATCGCCATGAAGTGGCTGGGCGACAACCAGATCTGCAACAACCCCGACGAGAAAACCTACGACCCGGGCTGCCTCAACTGGGTGGCGGCCAACGACTATCTCGACGCCGGCGAGAAGTACATCACCGGCTACTGCGAGGACCGGCCCATCGTGAGGAAGGGCAAGCGGACGGGCGAGACGTTCAAGGCCTGCGTGAACGGCGTCGTCACCTGGACCCCGGGCGACGTCAACGTCGCGCAGAAAAAGGGCGGCCTCACGTCCATCGTCTCCACCGCCGAGTACAGCTCGCAGATGCCCAACACCATCATCGGCATCGACAAGTGGATGAAGGAAAACCGCGGCACCGTCGAGGGGATGCTCTCGGCGATCTTCCAGGCGGGCGATCAGATCAAGAGCGACCCCTCGGCGCTCCGCAGGTCGGCCGAGATCTCCGCGCAGGTTTACAAGGAAGCCGACGCCGCGTACTGGGAAAAGTACTTCAAGGGCGTCGTCGAGCGGGACAAGCAGGGCCTCATGGTGGAGCTGGGCGGCTCCTCGGTGAACAACCTGGCCGACAACCAGATCCTCTTCGGCATGCGGCCCGGCGCGCAGAACCTGTTCGCCGCGACGTACACGGTGTTCGGCGAGATCGTGAAGCAGCAGTACCCGGAGCTGGTTCCCAGCATCGACCCCGTGAAGGACATCCTCGACACGTCGTACATCGAGGGGCTCGCGCGGCGCAGCGACGCTCCGCGCACCGAGGCCGAGATGCCGAAGTTCGAGACCTCGGCCAAGGAGCTCGACCGCGTGGTCTCCCGCCGCAACTGGCAGATCACGTTCGACTCGGGCAAGGCCACGTTCTCGGGCGGAGCGTCGCGCGACCTGGAGCTCCTGCTGAAGGACCTTCTCGTCGCCGGCGCGACGACGGTCGAGATCCACGGCCACACGGACGCCGCCGGCACGGCCGACGGCAACCTCCGTCTCTCGGAGGCCCGCGCGTTCGCGGTCAAGCGCTGGCTCGAGGAGAAGGCCCCGGTGAACTTCCCGGAGGGCCGCCTCCGCATCTTCTCGCACGGCCAGACGCAGCCCCTCGCCGAGAACTCGACCCCCGAAGGCATGGCGAAGAACCGCCGCGTCGAGATCGTCATGGGGACCGTCAAGTAGGCGGAAGTTTTCTTCAAGGGATGTCGCGCAACCGGGAAGCCCAGGGGCTTCCCGGTTTTTTTCGTTTCAGGCCTTCGGCGCGATCAGGCCGAGCTCGGGGGCCCGGATCTCCTTTTCCCGCACACGGCACCAGTGCTCGCCGAGGCGGTGGGCGCAGCGTCCGGGGTTCTTCCAGAGCCGGGCCACCAGGGGCACCAGGGCCGTCCGCGGGAACGACGGGCGATACCAGGCCGCCAGGAACTCGCGGAAGTCGCGCCCCTTCGCCTGCCGCATGAAGAGCTGGAGGCCGAGGTTGCCGCCAGCCTCGTAGAGGAAGCGGTTCCCGAGCGACACGCCCTGCATCTTCGCGAAGCGCCCCCGCCGCAGCTCCTGGACGCCCGTCCCAGCCATGGCGGCCTCTGCCGCGAGC
>CAZXSG010000800.1:0-2961 GCA_964643185.1 uncultured Holophagales bacterium | reverse complement strand
AGATCGGCTGTGGCCAATGCGGGAGCGTCATTGACACCGTCGCCGACCATCGCGACGCGGCGGGAGGACTTTGCCAGCTCGGCGACGGCCGCGACCTTGTGCTCGGGAAGGAGGTCGCCCCGTGCGACCCGGATTCCGACGTCCTTCGCGACGGCGTCGGCGACCTGCTGGTTGTCTCCCGTCAGCATGATCGTCTCCTCGATGCCGAGCCGATGGAGCTCCGCGATGACCTCGCGTGCGCTGTCCCGCGGGGTATCCATCATGCCGAGGACCCCGAGGAAGCGGTCGCCCGATTTGACCACCATGACGCTGCGGCCTTCGGTTTGCAGCCTGGCGGCGACGGTCGCGACCTCGGCGGGAAGCTCGCCGTCGCGGGTGAAGAGACCAGGTTTCCCGATCAGGACCGGCTTTCCTTCGACCGTTCCGCGAATGCCGAAGCCCATGATCGCTTCGACGTTCTCGGCGTCCACGAGGCCGGGGGAGGCCGGGAGACGCGCGAGAGCGCCCGCGATCACGGCGCCCGCGAGGGGATGGTCGGACTGTTTCTCGATGGCCAGCGCCACCAGCAACAGCTCCATTTCGGCCGTTCTCGTATGGTGGCGCGTGCTGTCCGGGCTCTGCGTCGACACCACATCGGTGAGCTTCGGTTTGCCTTCGGTGAGCGTGCCCGTCTTATCGAAGGCGATGGCCTTCACGAGCCCGAGGGATTCGAGGTGCGCACCCCCCTTCACGAGCACGCCGCCACGCGCCGCGCGCGCGACCCCGGAAAGCACGGCGCTCGGCGTGGCAATGGCCAGCGCGCACGGACTGGCAGCCACGAGGACGGCCATGGCTCGATAGAAGCTCTTGGCGAACGGTTCGTCGACGACGACCCACGCGAAGAGGAGAAGCGCGACCGAAGCCAGGATCACGGGCACGAAGATGCGCTCGAAGCGGTCGGTGAGCTGCTGGGTCGGGGACTTCTGTGTTTCTGCCTCCGCGACCATCTTCACGACACGGGCGAGCGTGCTGTCCGCCGCGGCTTTGGTGACGGATACGGTCAGCGCCGAGGGGCCGTTGATGGTGCCGGCGAAAACCCGATGCTCGGCGGCCAGTTCGGCGAATCTGGCGGCTGCGACTGTCGGGTCGGGAGCGGGACTCTTCTCCACCGGCACGCTCTCGCCGGTTATGGGAGCCTGGTCGACGCTGCTCGTTCCCGAGAGCACGAAGCCGTCTGCGGGAATGCGGGTATTCGGCTTGACGAGAAGCCGATCGCCGATCTGGAGATCGGCGACCCCGACCTCCGCCTCCGTGCCCGCCGCATCGAGCCGAAGGGCGGTGGGCGGAACCATCTTCGCCAGGGCCTCGATCGCCCGGCGAGCCCGGCCCATCGCGAAGCCCTCCAGCGCGTGGCCGAGCGTGAAGAGGAAGAGGAGGAGGGCGCCCTCGAGCCACTCGCCCAGAGCCGCTGCTCCGATGGCTGCGAGAAGCATCAGAAAGTCGATCTCGAACTTCCTCGCGCGGAGCGCGACGACGACCTCCTTGACCGTGAACCAGGAACCGAGAGCGTAGGCCGCGACGAAGAGCGCCGTCGGCACGAAGTCCGAAATTGCGGTCTTGCCGAGGACCCAGCCCGCCAGGGTCAGAGCTCCGCAGGCCAGGCTGAAGACCAGCTCCGAATGCTCGCCGAAGGGGCCCGCATGCTCGTGCGTCTCCGAAGTTCCCTGGGTCCCGAGCTGGAGGCCGGCGGTGCCGAGCGACGCGATCAGCACCTCGCGCGACGTTTTCGCGGAATCGAACTCGATGAAGACGCGGCGCGCTCCGAACGCGACGGCCGCGTGGAGCACGCCGGGCTGGCTCGAGAGAACGCCCTCGGCGAGAGCAGCCTGGCGCTCGTGGCGAAGGCCCGTCACGGGCTCGGAGAGATGGCCGAAGCGCGCGCTCAGCTCTGCGCCGGACTGCTCGACGAGATTCTGCAGCCGTTCGAGCGACACGAGCTCGGGGGCATAGTGAAAGCACAACTTGGGCTTCGCGGGGTTCGTCAGGTCGACGTGCGCCTTCTCGACGCCCGTTCGTCCGCCGAGACTTGCGAGGATTCGCTCGACGCAGGCATCGCACGCCTGCGCCGGGCTGGGAAGAAAGAGCCCGAGGTCCACCTCGAGCTTCTTCATGGGAGGACCCTCCGCGCGGTCATGCGGGACCCTTGAGGGAGGGCGGGAGCGCGGCCCGCCCCCGGACTCCGTCGCTGATCCGGATCGCATCCTCCACCGGGAGAACGAAGATGGCGCCATCCCCGTGTCGGCCCGTGTGGGCAGCGCGGCGCAGGGCCTCCGAATAGATCGGCGCGAGCTCCGCGAGACAGATGATCTCGAGCCTTTGCATCGTCTCGAAACGTTCCCCGAGCATCACGGAAAAGTCGTAGTTCTCGCCTCTCAGCCCGGCGACGACCCTCCGCGCGTCGACGACCGAGAAGTCGTGGCAGCCCGCGGCCGCGAGCGCTTCCGTCACGTGGGTGATCATTTCGTTGCGGACGTATCCGACGATCAGCTTCATTTCATGCTCCCTTCTCGGGCTGGGGATGCGGAGCGGGCGCCGAATCGGTGCCGGCCTCCTCGCTTTCCCCAGCTCCGTTCTTGCGAAAGAGCCAGGCGTAGACAGTAGGCAGGACGAGAAGCGTCAGGAGCGTCGAGGTGATGAGGCCGCCGATGACGACCGTAGCGAGCGGCTTCTGGACTTCGGCACCCGCGCCGGAGCCGATCGCCATGGGAATGAAACCGAAGCCCGCGACGAGCGCGGTCATGAGAACGGGTCGGAGCCGCACTCGCGCTCCCTCGAAGGCGGCCGCTTGCGCGTCCAGGCCTTCGTCGCGGCGCTGCTTGATGTAGCTCACGAGGACGAGGCCGTTCAGAACGGCGACACCGAAGAGCGCGATGTAGCCGACGCCCGCCGAGATGGAGAGCGGCATTCACCGAAGGAACAGCG
>CAZXSG010000799.1:1018-2973 GCA_964643185.1 uncultured Holophagales bacterium | reverse complement strand
CTCGCAAGGGCCGCGACCCGCCAGCGGGACATGGCCGTGAGGCTCGCGATGGGCGCTTCGCGCCGCCAGATCGTGGAGCCGCTCCTCGTGGAGAGCCTCGTCCTCGCTCTCGCGGGCGGAGCGCTCGGTCTCCTCATCGCGTCGCTCCTCGGCGATGCGATCGTGAAGATCTTTCCCGAGGGGAGCAGCCTCGCGAACCTCGCGACCCGCCCCGACCTCCGGGTCGCGCTCGTGGCGTTCGGGGTCTCGGCGTTCACGGCCCTCGCGTTCGGCCTTTTCCCAGCGCTTCAAGCTTCGGACTCTTCCCTGGTCGAGCCGCTCCGCGAGGGCGCGGGCAGCGTCTCCCTCTCCCGCGGCGCCGTCCGCGCGCGCCGGGCCCTCGTGGTCGCGCAGGTGGCCCTGTCGCTCCTTCTCCTCGTGGGCGCCGGCCTCTTCGCGAAGAGCCTGTCGTCCCTCGCCACGATGGACCCGGGCTTCCGCACGGCCGACGTGGCGAGCTTCGCCATCGACCCTTCGCTCAACGGCCACGGCCGCGCCGAGACGGCCGCGATCCTGGGGCGCGTGCGCGAGGCCGTGTCGACCGTTCCCGGCGTCGCCTCCACGAGCGCGGCGGGCATCGCGCTCCTCTCGGGAAACGACTGGCGCTCGACCACGACCGTCGTGGGTCACGAGGCCCGCAAAGGAGAAGACCGCAACCCGTCGGTCAACGCCATCGCGCCCGAGTTCTTCGAGACGCTCGGCATCCCGCTCCTCCTGGGCCGCGGCTTCTCGGCGTCCGACTCCTTCGAGGCCCCCAAGGTCGCGGTCGTGAACGAGGCGTTCGTGAAGATGTACTGCGATGGGACCCACCCGCTGGGCCGCACGCTGTTCTTCGGCCGCAAGGAGGATCCCGACAAGGAGCTCATCCAGATCGTAGGGGTCGCGCGCGATCTGAAGTACGTAGGTCTCCGCGAGCCGGTGAGGCCGTTCGTCTACCTTCCGCTCCTCCAGCAGAAGGAGCTCGACCAGGTGACGATCTACGTGCGCACCGCGAACGACGCCAAGGCGCTCCTCCCTTCGATCCGCGAAGCGGCCCGCGGCGTCGCGAGCGACCTGCCGATCTTCGAGGTGAGGACGATGCGGGTCCAGGTGGAGGGCTCCCTCACCGCCGAGCGCGTGGTGGCGTTCCTCTGCTCGGGCTTCGGCGTCCTCGCGACGCTCCTCGCGGCGATCGGCCTCTACGGCGTCGTGGCGTTCCTCGTGGCCCGCAGAACCCGCGAGTTCGGAATCCGTCTCGCGCTCGGCGAGACCCGCATGAGCGTTCTCCGGCTCGTGCTGCGGGACGCGGGAGGCATGGCGGGCCTCGGCATCCTCGTGGGCCTGCCGCTCTCACTCGCGGCCGGCAAGCTCGTGGAATCGCAGCTCTACGGCGTCTCCTCGCACGACGTCGTCGTGCTGGCGCTGGCCAGCGCGACGCTCTCGATCGCCGCCCTCGGCGCCGGCACCGTGGCCGCGCTGCGAGCGACGCGTGTGAGCCCGGCGGTGGCCCTTCGGCAGGAGTAGTGGCACTCGTCATCCGGACGGGGAAAAACGACGTAAGGTTGGGTGAGGAGCGTACTCATGAAACCCGTTCTCTGTCTGACCGTCCTCGGCGTCGCAGCACTCGCCGGCTTCGCCGCGCAAGCCGTCACCCCCGCAACCAACACCAAGGAGACGAAGGTGACCGTCGATTCCGCCCACGCGTTCAAGGTCAAGACCATCGACGGCGACGAGAAGAGCCTCGCCGCCATCGGCCAATGGCCGTGGCCGCGGGTACGCATGGCCGAACTGGTCGACCGCATCGCCGGCCAGCAGCCGCTTGCCATTGGCATCGACCTGCTGTTTCCCGAGGCGGACCGGTTTTCACCCGCCGCCATGGCGCTTTCGCTGCCGGTCATGCCGACATCTCCCTGAGCATCATTGCTGGACGGCTGATC
>CAZXSG010000799.1:0-1008 GCA_964643185.1 uncultured Holophagales bacterium | reverse complement strand
CCGGCCCAGGCGTCCAAGGTGAAGACGATCGACGGCGAGGGGAAGGGCCCCGCCGCCTACAAGGGCAAGGCCCTCCTCATCGGGAACACCGCGTCCAAGTGCGGCTACACGCCGCAGTACGCGGGGCTCGAGGAGCTGCACCAGAAGTACAAGGGTCAGGGCCTCGCGGTGCTCGCGTTCCCGGCGAACGACTTCGGCGCTCAGGAGCCCGGCACGAACAGCGAGATCAAGGGCTTCTGCACCACGAAGTACAAGACCACGTTCGACCTCTTCGAGAAGGTCAGCGTGAAGGGCGCGGGCATCGATCCGCTGTTCGCGTGGCTCACGTCGCGGCCGGGGATGGAAGGCGACATCAAGTGGAACTTCGGGAAGTTCCTTCTCGACAAGGACGGCAAGGTCGTCGCCCGCTACGGCTCGGGGACCGAGCCGATGTCCAAGGAGCTGACCGCGAAGATCGAGGAAACGCTCAAGTAGCCCGGAGCTCCATCGAGCCTTCCTCGACCCAGTGGGCGAGCAGCCGGCGGACCCGGTACGCGTCGACGCTCGAGGCCCGTTCGAGCTGCAGCGCCGTCGCCCCCGCGGCGGCGCTCGCCCACACGGTGCGGACGAGGTTGCCGTCGTTCTCGTGGGGCGGGAGGGACGGCTTCTTTCCGGTGGGCGAAAGCCTCGCGGCGTCGCCCACGAGCTCGCAGGCCCGCCTCAGCTCGTCGTAGCGGCGCATCCCCTCGAAGAGCAGCGGAATGATGTCCGCGGCCTGGGGGAACGCGTCGTCCGCGCTCCTCACGGCCGGCTTCCTCACGAACTGGAACGTGCCCTCGAGCGGCCGCTCGAGGAGCTGATAAACGGCATCGGCCCCCTTCAGCGCGCCGTGCGCGGCGTGCCGCACCCGGCCGGCCTCGAGCGCGAGCGTCGCGGGGGCGCTGCCGTCCTTGGGCTTGAGCAGCAGGGTCCCCGTGGATTCGCTCTGAGCCAGAGTCTGCGTGAGCATGGGGAGCCCGAAGACCTCGA
>CAZXSG010000798.1:0-2978 GCA_964643185.1 uncultured Holophagales bacterium | reverse complement strand
GGGGGTTCGCCGTCGGGGGGTTTTTCCGGGGGAACGCCTCGGCGGCCCGGACCGGGAACGCCGGGTTCGATTGGGACGCGCGGTACGTGGCCGTGCCGAACACTCCCCGTTCCGGATTCTTCTCGAAGAAGCCGCCGATGCCGGCCTCGGCCGAAAGCGCGAAGGCGTCGGTCTTGAGGATCTTGTAGCCCACGCCCGCGGTCGGGGCGATGAGGTAGCTGATCTCCTTGAACTTGTCCCTCAGCCAGGCGACCTGGGCGAAAGCGAAAAGCCTGTCGGAGAGCGTGTGCTCGTAGCGGAGCTCGGCGGAGGTCTTGTCGAGGTTCAGGTCGCCGTTCTGCTCACCACGCAGGTAGAGCACGTTGAACTTGAAGACGCTCCGGGTCTTGGGGTCGTAGACGCCCGAGGCGGCCAGATTCAGGCTGAAGGTGTCCGAGTTGCCCCGGGTGAGGCCGAGGCCCGCCCCGAAGCTGCCCGTGAAGGCGGGTGGAGGTGGTACGGGCGGCGGGGTCGGGCAGGGCGGGCAGGGCTGGGTCGCCTGGCCGAGGACCGGGGCGGCCACGAGCACCAGGGCGGCCAGGAGCGGGGTCGAGGTGGAACGGATCATCTCGGGATCCTCCTTCCCCGATTATCGACTCCCGAACGGGGATCGGCTACCTCGCGGGCCGTGCCGCGTCGAGGCCCTTGCGCAGGGTCTCGAGCTCCTCGGCGGTGGCCTTCGGCGCGGCCTTCTTCACCATCACGAGGAAGTGCTCGATGCCCTCGTCGTCGCCCGGATAGCCGATGTTCTCGCCGGTCCCGTCGACCGAGGTCGCGAGCGGATTGGACTTGGGGTCCAGCATCGCGAGGAACGGCATTCCCCCTCCGCGTCCACCGAGCCGCTCGAGGAGCTCGCGGCCGCCGGGGTTCTCGAGGTGCCGCTTCATGGGGCGCTCCAGGACGTCGACGCGCACGGTGACGAAATGCTTCTCCATGATCGCCGCCATCTCGGGCTGGGCGAGAACCCGGTCGAGCTTCCGGCACCATCCGCACCAGGAGGCGTGGAACACCACGAAGACGCTCTGTTCCGCCTTGACCCGCTTCCCCGCGTCGGCGAGGAGCTGGTCGGTATGAACCGGGGAATCCTGAGGAAGGCTCTCGGCAAAGGCGCCGAGGGGGAATGCGAGGAGCGCGGCGAATATGGCGCGCACGAGGGTGCGTCTCATCCTTCTCATCTTAGCGTCTGCAGAGCCGTGAAAACGTCTCGGGCCGTGACGGAACGCATGCAGACGTGGTCCAGAGGACAGACGGCGAACCGGCAGGGCGCGCAGGGCGGGGGGTTCCTCACGACGGCGATCCTCGGGGGCCTCCCGTCCGCCCGCGGACCGTCCCAGGGCCGAGTGGCTTCGGGATCCGTCGGGCCGAAGAGGACGGCCGCCGGGGTTCCCACCGCGCCCGCGAGGTGAGCGAGGCCCGAGTCGTTGCCCACGAAGAGCGTCGCCTCGGCGAGGAGGCCGAGCACCTCGGGAAGCGAGCTCCTGCCCGCCAGATCGATCGGAGTGGCGTGGGTCGCGAGGGCCAGGAGCTCGCCGTTCACCTTGCGTTCCGCCTCGCTTCCGAGGAGGACGGCCGCGAGACCTTCCTCGCGGTGGAGCAGGTCCAGCAGCTCGGCGAAGCGCGGAAACGGCCAGCGCTTGGCAGCGTGCGCGAAGGAAGCCGCGTGCACCGCGACGAACTTCCGCGAACCCAGACCAGCCGATTCGAGGAGCGCTCGGGCCGCGCTCCGCTGCTCGCCTCTCACGCTCCAGGAGACGGAAGGCCGATCGGGAATCCGCGCGCCCGCCGCCTCGACGAGGCGAAGGTGTTTCCAGATCTGGTGCTCCCCGGGCCCGTGCTCGAGCGGAACGGCACGCGTCAGGAGGAGGGAACGGCCTTCGCCCCGGTAGCCGATGCGTTCGGGGATGCCCGCGCGATACGGAATCCAGGCCGAGGCGAAGCTGGTGGGAAGAACGATCGAGCGATCGAACCTTCCGTTTCGGACCTCCGCAACGAGCGGCTCGCGCCCCTCCCCGCCGCGATGGGCGCCCGTGGAATCCTCCACGACCACGCTGTCGACCTCGTCTCTCAGCCGGTAGAGCCCGGCCACCCAGGGCCGCGCCTGAACCGCGAGGTGAGCTTCGGGAAACGACGTGCGGAGCGCCGCCAGCGCGGGCAGGGACATGACGACGTCTCCCACCCAGTTCGTGGCGCGAAGAAGGATCCTCACGCGCTCAGCCGCCGTTCAGGAGGTCCCGGAAGAAGGCCTCGAGCGTCTCGGCCGTGTGGGCCACGGTGCGCTGCCGCGCGAGCGCCCGCCCCCGCGTCTGGAGCTGCGCGCGCAGCTCGGGGGCACCGAGGAGGCGTGCGGTGGCCTCCGTCCAGACGAGGGGGTCGAGGCCCGACACGAGGCGGCCCCCTTCGGTTCCCCGCAGGATCTCGGCGACACCGCCCGTGTCGTGCGCGAGGACGGGGCAGCCCGCCGCCATCGCTTCGAGCGCGGCTAGCGACCCGCCTTCGCTCTCCGAAGGAAGGAGCAGCAGATGCGACCGGGAGAGCACCTCGAAGACACTGGGGATCTCGCCCTGGAACTCGCAGCGCTGACCGAGACCCAGAGACCGGGCGCGTGCCTCGACGGCGTCCCGCTCGGGTCCGCTGCCGAGGAACGTCGCCACGAGGTCCCAGCCGCGGGCGACGAGCGCCGCGAGGACGTCGACCACGACGTGCTGTCCCTTACGTCCGTCGAACGCGCCCACGTGGACGAGACGCAGCGGTGGCGCGGGCGGTTCGGGGCGGCTCACGAACGCCCCGGGCGGAAGTCCGTCGGGAACGACGCGGATGCGCGATTCGGGCACGCCGTCCGCGATGAGGGCCGTCGCGACGGCCTGCGAGAGCGCCGCGAAGCCGGCTGCGGCCCACTACTTTTCCCGCGAGAGCGCGCGGGCGCGGGCGAGGAACACGCC
>CAZXSG010000797.1:1367-2988 GCA_964643185.1 uncultured Holophagales bacterium | reverse complement strand
TTGGGAATCACGAGGAGCGAGCGCGGCGCGGCGCCGAACGTGCAGAGGGGAGTGGCTCCGGTCGTTACCTGCATCGTCATGGCGGGGATTATCCGCCTGGGGTCGCAGACCCGGAAAAAGCAGCGATTGCCCCGCCAGGGGTGTCTGAGGGGGGCGGCGTAGGAGCCCCCCTCAGGGCACTTCAGCTTGCCTTGCGCAGGCGCTCCTCACCGTCGAACGAGAACACCACCAGTGTCTGATCGTCCTCGGGCGGACGGTTGCGCGTGAAGCGCTTGAGCGCCGCGAGGATCTCGCGCTGGATGTGCTCCGCGCTCTCCTCGCCGTTCGCCTTCAGGATCCCCTCGAACCGTGGGAAGCCGAACGGCTCGTCGTCGTCGTCCACGGCCTCGATGAGCCCGTCGCTGAAGAGTACGAGGCGGTCGCCCGGGAAGAACCGCGCCACCATCTCGCGGAACGGCTCGCGCCGCTTCACGCCCAGGGGAAAGCCCCAGGCCGAGAGCGCCTCGATCTGGCCCGTGGACGCGCGGAAAACGAACGGGTCGAGGTGGCCGGCCGAGGAGAAACGCAGGATCTGCTTGTCCGGGTCCAGCACGCCGAAGAAGAACGTCATGAGCATCCGCTTCGGGGCGGTCTTCATGACGATGTCGTTGAGGACCTCGAGGACCCGCGTGGGCGAAGCGTCGTAGCCGATCTGCACGAGGAGCGCCGACTTGGCCATCGCCATCACGATGCCGCTCGTGAGGCCGTGCCCCGCGACGTCGCCGAACGCGATGCCGAGCCGCCCTCCGGGCAACGGCAGGAAGTCGAAGTAGTCGCCGCCGATCTCCGTCGCGGCCTGGTAGTGCGAGGCGACCTCGGCGCCCCGGATCTCGGGCGGTTGGGAGGGAAGGAGCGCCGACTGGATGCGGTTCGCGGCATCGATCTCGGCCTTCACGCGCTCCCGTTCCACGATGCGCTTCACGTGCGGGGCGAGGTCTTCGTACGTGTACGTGACGAAGCGGCCGGTCGCGAGCCCCATCGCGGCGAGGACGAGGAGGAGGGCGAACGGCACCGCGAGCGCGACGAGCGCCTGCGTCCGCGCGGGCCCGAGCGTCACGAGCGCATAGGGCCCCACGCCGAGGAGGAGGTTCGCGCCCACGAGCGCGATCGCGGCGGCGAGGAGGTCGGCGTAGAGGAAGAGCGCTCCCGCCGCGCACGCGATGGCGGCGTTCGCGAGGAGGCGCGGGAGAAGCGGATCCAGCGGGATGCCGGCGTCGGCCAGCCCCGCGCCCGCGACGGCGAGGAGCGCGAAGCCGAGCGGAAGGGCGCGGCGCCGGTTCGCCCAGGCGAGGAGGAAGAGGATCGGCACCACCGTGAGGAGGAGCGCGGAGAAGAGCGCCCCTGCGATGGCGCCGAGCGGTCCGCCCACCGACAGCAGGATTCCGCGGGTCCCCGTGCCCAGCGACGGGTAGGCGAAGCCCGCCGCGAGAAGGAGCCGCCCGGGAAGGAGCGCGACGGCCGCGAGAGCCGGCGCCGCGAGAGCTCCCAGGAGAATGGCCCGGCCCACGGTCGCGTTGCGGGCGTCGCGGGAGAGCAGCGCGTCGAACGCGGCCAGCCGCTCGCCCCAGCGCTCCCGCGCGAA
>CAZXSG010000797.1:0-1357 GCA_964643185.1 uncultured Holophagales bacterium | reverse complement strand
AGGAGGAGCACGGGGACGCCGAAGAACAGCACTTTGAACGCGTACATCGCCAGCGCCGTCTGCTGCGCGTCGATGGATCCGAAGCCCGTGTAGACCGACTCCCCGGAGTTGGGCAGATAGAACGTCACGAGGAGGAGCCCCGCGGCGATGAGGAGCAGCACGGCCCCGCTCCCGATCCCCACCTCGCCCGCGTGATATTTGCGAAGGAAGAGCGCGAGGAGGAGCGCGAGGAGCGTTCCGATGACGCCATACGTGAGGAACGCGCTCGTGAGCCCGCCGGCGTTCAGGTTGTCGGGCCGGCCGTCGTCCCTCTCGTCGTACGGCAGCCAGCCCGCGAACTGGGACCCGATGAAAAAGACGCCCACGTACGACGAGACGCCCGGCACGGTGACGCGCGAAGGGACCTTGTAGCGGAACTGCACGTCGGTGCGGCCCTTGAGCACCGTGGGCCGCGCCGCGTCGAACTCGTAGGCGGGCACGCCCGGAAGGTTCCGGCTCGCGAGGAACGCGTCGGCCTGCCGGCGGAGCTCGGCCTCCTCAGCCTTGGGAGCCACGAAATCGGGCCGCTCGCGGCGACGGGCACCCACGATGGACCCGTCGAGGCCCACCCACACGATGCCGTACTCGTTCCACTTTTCGACGCCTTTGCGGAAATACTTGACCTCGTAGGAGCCGAGACGGGGAGCGAGGGCGGGGTCCTTCGCGGCTTCCTCGAGGAGCTTCGGGTCCCTCGAGAGCGCCTCGCGGAGCGGGTCGCCCGGATCCCAGTGGATCACGGCGAACGCCTCGTCGACCTCGATGCCCGTCTTGCGGGCCTCGGCGTCGGCGAGAGTGCGGACCTCGGGCCGCGTGACCGACAGACCCTTGGGCTGGGCGCCCAGGAAGGGCGGCAGGAGAAGCGCGAGGAACGCGCAGCCGGAGAGGAAGATCAGGTACGGGGCGGCGCGTCGCATGGATCGACGAATGATACGGAGGGAGGAGACCCTCGGTTCCCCTCGCCTCAGGAAAGGGCCGAGGCGATCTCCGAGACCACGGCGCGGGCCGCGGCCTGGCGATCGGGGGCTTCGGTGATGGGCCGCCCCACGACGAGGAGGCTCGCGCCGCGCGAGATCGCGGCAGCCGGCGTCGCGAGGCGCTTCTGGTCTCCGGCCGCGCTCCCGAGAGGGCGGATCCCCGGAACCACGAGGAGGAACTCCGCGCCGCAGGCCGCTCGGATCGCCGCGATCTCCTCGGGCGAGCAGACCACGCCGTCGAGCCCGGCTTCCCGCGCGAGCACGGCGAGCCGCACGGCCGCCTCGGCGGGCGTTCCCGAGAAGCCCACGCGGCCCAGCATCGCGGCGTCGAGCGACGTGAGAAT
>CAZXSG010000796.1:0-2988 GCA_964643185.1 uncultured Holophagales bacterium | reverse complement strand
CTGGAGAAGTTGGCGCTGTTGAAAATGGCGCTCTGCAGGGCCCCTGCCTGGAGCAGCACCTCCGTGTGCCGGGCCTCGATGTTGGGGTCCGACGCATCCGGATTCCACGGAGCCGACAAGGTGGATCCGGCGACGGCGCTCACGCGGTCGCTCGACGAGGACCCGGGGTCTCCCGTTGGCGTTCAGTGAGCACGTTGCCTCCAGTCAGTCAGTCCCTTGGAAGCAACTCCAGTGCCGGAAATGGCCAGGTTCGGAACACGTTGGGGCCGCGGCCCGGACAGCCGGACGCCCGTGGCCGATGTAACGGATTCAACGAGGGAAGAAACTACCGGCTACTCGGACCCGTCGGCCCGGGAGACGTCGACGCGTCTCTCCTCGTCCTGACCGGATATGCGGAGCGTCCAGGGGTTGCAGCAGACCTCGCAGTCCTGAACGAGCTCACCCTGGATGTCGGGCTCGAGCTGCACCTCGACGCTCTCGCCGCAGTACGGGCAGGTGATGAAAAGCTCCTCGGGCACGTCCGAGGATAGTCCCTTTCACCGCGAGGGAGGTTTCCCGGACTTTCGGGCTTTTCGGACGGCTTTCGGGCGCTTCGAGGACACGGGCGGCGGGCTCACCGTCGCAGCGGCCTCTTCCTCGCTTCTCACGATCGCCAGCAGCTCCTCGAACTCCAGGGCGAAGTCCGTGACGAGCTTCTCGGGGTCGGGCACGAGGCCGGCATCGGTCGCGACGCCGATCGACACGTTCCCCGCGTAGCTCAGGATGCTCAGGCCGAGGCCCAGCCGGCCCGACTGGGGCACCCAGAACATGACACCCGAGACGCGCTTCCCAGCGAGCGAGATGGGTTCCCGCGGGCCGGGCACGTTCGTCATCACCGCCGTGCCGCGGGTGCCGAACAGGTTCAGCACGAGGTGCTCGATCTCGGTGGGAGCCATGCCGATGGCGCCGAGGAGGCCGAACGCGACGACGGCCTCGGGAGACTTCTTGATGTCGTCCATGCGCTGCTTCAGCTCGTACAGGCGGTCGAGAGGATCCTCGAGGCCCACGGGAAGCGGCAGGAAGACGAGGCCGAAGCGGTTCCCGAGCCTCACGGTGTCGGTGGGAGAGCGCAGGTTCACCGGCACGACGGCCCGGACCTCGAGGTCGTGGATGGGCTCGCCCCCCGCGAGATAGCGGCGGAGGGCTCCGGTGGCGCACGCGAGGAGGACGTCGTTGATCGTGGCCGAGAGCGCGCGTCCCACGCGCTTCACGTCGGCGAGCGGGATCGGGCCCGACCACGCGGCCCGCTTCGCGACGCCGAGCGGCCCCTTGAAGGCCGTCATGGGGTCGGGGCTCATGAGCAGGAGCTTGCTGAGCGCGTTCGCGCCCCCGGCAGCCCGATCCACGAGCTCGAGGGCGCGCTCGGGATGGCTGAGCCACGAAATGCTCTCGTGCCAGAGCGTCTCCGTGGCCTGCACGGCCCGCTCGACGACGGCGTCCGCCGGGGCGAGGAGCGCGCTGGCGGTCGCCGGAAGGGCAGGAAGCGCGCCCGAGGCTTTTCCGGGCCCGGAGGGCCGGACAGGCTCAGATGTTTCCACGAAGGAGCGCTTCAGCGCGTCCACCGTGGGCTTGAGCAGCGATTCCGTCAGAGTGCCGATCCGCTCCCAGCTCGTCGGCTCGGGCGGCGGAAGTGTCGGCTCCGGGATGGGCGGCGCCTGGTCGGTGAGGGAGAGGAGCACCTGGATGAGGGCGATGCCGTCGGCGATCGCGTGGTGCAGCCGCGCCAGGACGGCGCAGCCCGATCCGTAGCCCTCGATGAGGTGGAACTGCCAGAGGGGCTTGCTGAAGTCGAGCGGAGTCGACATCAGGTCGCTCACCAGCTCCTGGAGCGCCTGCTGGTCGCCGGGGAAGGGAAGGGCCACGCGGTGGACGTGAGAGTGGAGATCGAAGCCCGGGTCCAGCTCCCAGCGCGGGCTGCCGAGCGGCAGACGCGGCTCCACGACGCGCTGGTGGAACCTGGGGAAGGGCTTCAGGCCTTCCCCGATCACGCGGGTGAGCGCCGTGAAGTCCAGGGGCTCGTCGAACGTGAGGACTCCGGTCACCATCATGAGGTTGGCCGGGTGCTCCATGTGGAGCCAGGCGGCGTCGACGTTCGAGAGCGGTTCCTCGCGCATGGCGTCAGGCGTGCGGCAGCTTGCAGCAGTCGGCGGGCTCGGTGAGCAGCCCGTCGCAGAGCACCTCCGACGTCTGGGTGTGGAGCACGTAGAGCTCACCGTCCTCGGTGTGCTGCTCGATTCCGTTGCGTCCGCAGATGGGGCACGCGCTGACACGCCCCTCGGGCGCCGCCTCGCCACGATCGAGCCGGGTGAAGTCTTCGACCGTCATGGGATTCCCCCCACCCTATAAGGTAGTCCCGCGAGGGCCCTCCGCGCTCTGGTGCGCGTGCATCACCCTTCCTTGTCTTCGTACTGCTCCTTCAGCGTCTTCACCACGTTCGGATCGGCCAGCGTCGTGGTGTCGCCCAGCGCCCGTCCCTCCGCCACGTCGCGCAGGAGGCGCCGCATGATCTTCCCGGAGCGGGTCTTGGGCAGGTCGGCCGCGAAGAGAATCTTGTCGGGCCGCGCGATGGCTCCGATCTTCTTCACGACATGCTCCTTGAGGTCGGACGCGGCCTCGTCGGACGGGTGGAACCCGGCCTTGAGCGTCACGAACGCGGCGATGGCCGTGCCCTTCAGATCGTGCGCGACCCCGACGACCGCGGCCTCGGCCACCATGGGGTTGTCGACGAGCGCGCTCTCGACCTCCATGGTGCCGATGCGGTGCCCGGCCACGTTCATCACGTCGTCCACGCGGCCGAGCAGCCAGAAGTAGCCGTCGTCGTCGCGCTTGGCCCCGTCGCCGGCGAAGTACCGGCCTTCGTAGGTCGAACAGTACGTCTTCTTGTAGCGCTCCGGGTCCCCGTAGAAGCCCCGCAGCCTCGACGGCCACGGAAGGGGGAGGGGCAGGTAG
>CAZXSG010000795.1:0-2991 GCA_964643185.1 uncultured Holophagales bacterium | reverse complement strand
GCAGGTTCGGAACGGGCCCCGTGAAGGGCTTCGCCGTCACCCTCGTGCTCGGGCTCGCGGTCTCGATGTTCACGGCGGTCTTCGTCTCCCACCTGCTATTCGATCTCGTCTACGGCCGCCGCGAGCGGCTCGAGACGATCTCGATCTAAGGAGAGCCTGCCGTGCTGCGCATCTTCCCCAACATCAATTTCGACTTCATCGGCAAGAAGAACATCTTCATCGGGGCTTCCATCGTCCTCGCGATCCTTTCCGCCGGCTCTCTCCTCGTCAAAGGGCTCAACCTGGGAGTCGACTTCAAGGGCGGCACGACCATCGTGTACGGCTTCAAGGAGACTCCGGACGCGGACCGCATCCGGGGAATCGCCAAGGAGGCCCGCCTCGAGGTCGACGCGATCCAGCGCTTCGACAAGGCCGAGAAGAACCAGATCCTCCTCCGCGTTCCCCAGCAGAAGGAAGAAGGTCGCGACGTTTCCGCCGAGATCACGAAGGCCCTCGGCGGGGCGTTCGGCGCGGTGAAGGAAGGGGAGTTCGACCTCAACCTCAAGGGAGCCGATCTCCTCGCGGCGCACCTCCTCGCCGGTGACCCGGAGAAATTCGCGGAGAAGACGGGCGTCGACGCCAGGATCGAGTACACGCGGATCGCGCAGGCCGTCATCGCGGCCCGGGCCCAGAAGGGGCTGTTCCGTACGGCGGACGAGGCCGCGGCGGCGGAGGGGGTGCCCCCCGCGACGGCGGCGTACATCAAGTCGAGCACGCTCGCCGGTCCATTCACTCTCGTGTCGTCCGAGAGCGTGGGACCCCAGGTGGGCCGCGACCTCAGGGTCAAGGGGACGTGGGCCGTCCTGCTCTCGTGGACCGCGATGCTCCTCTACATCGGTCTCCGCTTCCGGAAATGGTCGTTCGGCGTGGCCGCCGTCGTGGCCCTCATCCACGACTCGTGGATCGCGCTCGGCCTCTGCTCGATGTTCGGCATCGAGATGTCCCTCACGGTCGTCGCGTCGTTCCTCACGCTCATCGGCTACTCGGTGAACGACACGGTCGTCATCTTCGACCGCGTGCGCGAGAACCTCGCCAAGAAGACCAAGGAGCCGCTCGCCAAGATCATGAACGACTCGGTCAACCAGACCCTGTCGCGCACGATCCTCACCTCGGCCCTCACGTTCCTCACCGTCGTGTCGCTCTTCCTGTTCGGCGGCGAGGTGCTGCACGGCTTCTCGTTCGTCATGCTCGTGGGCATCATCATCGGCTCCTACTCGACGATCTTCATCGCCAGCCCCGTCGTGCTCGCATGGGAGGCTTGGTACGCAAAGCGGGCCGGCGCAGGCCCGTCTCCCGCCGCCACGCCGGCGCCGGCGCGCTGAGCCGAATTTGTTCAGCTGAATTTGTTCAGCCCTCCGGGCCGGGAAACGCCTCCGGCGCGCTGAGCCGAATTTGTTCAGCCCTCCGGGCCGAGAAACGCCTCCGGCGCGCTGAGCCGAATTTGTTCAGCCCTCCGGGCCGGGAAACGCCCCGCTCGAAACACGAAGGCCCGCCTCACGGCGGGCCTGTTCGTTTTCCGGGGCGCGGGGAAGACCGAGCGTGAGGCTCAGGCCGACGGGGTCTCCGGCGAGGCGCCACGGGACCCTTTGCGGTGCTTCCACCCCTCGTAGAGGATCGGGAGGATCGAGAGGAACACCACGATCACGATGATCTTGTGGATGTGCTTGTCGAGATCGGGGATGGCCTTGCCGAGAAGGAACCCGCCACCCACCGTGGAGAAGACCCAGAGGATTCCGCCGAGGATGTTGAACGTGACGAACTTGCGGTACTCCATTTCGGCGGCACCCGCGACCGTCGGCGCGAACGTGCGGATGATGGGGACGAAACGCGCGAGCACGATCGTCTTGGGACCGTACTTTTCGTAGAAGTCGTGCGCGGCCTGGAGGTGCTTCTTCTTGAAGAGAATCGAGTCGGGCCTCGAATAGAGCGCCTTGCCCGCCTTGCGCCCGATGAGGTAGCCCGTCTGGTCGCCCGCGATGGCCGCCAGGGAGAGCCCGAAGAGGAGGATCCAGACGTTGAGATCGCCGTTCGCGGCGAAGATCCCGGCCGTCACGAGAAGGGAGTCGCCCGGCAGGAAGAAGCCCACCAGAAGGCCGGTCTCGGCGAACACGATGATGTGGAGGCCGAGGTAGCCGACGGTCTGGACGAGCGACTTCACGTCGTGCAGCTCGCGGAGGAATTCGATCAGCTTTTCGATCACCGCGGGAGAGTAGCAGCCACCTCATAATGGATGGATGTCGCGCCTCGAGGATCTGCTCGAGAAGGTCCGGGCCTACCACCCCAAGGTGGACGAGGACCTCCTGCGGCGTGCCTACGAGTACTGCGAAGCCGCCCACCGCGACCAGATGCGCTCCTCGGGCGAGCCCTACCTGATCCACCCCATCGCCGTCGCGATGATCCTCGCCGAGATGCGGCTCGACGAGACGTCGATCGCGACGGGCCTCCTGCACGACACCATCGAGGACACCGGCGTCACGCAGGAAAAGCTCGGCGAGCTCTTCGGAACCGACGTCGCGCACCTCGTGAACGGCGTCACGAAGATCGGGAAGTTCGCGTTCACGTCGAAGGAGGCCCAGCAGGCCGAGACGTTCCGCAAGATGCTTCTCGCGATGACGGACGACCTAAGGGTCATCCTCGTCAAGCTCGCGGACCGCCTCCACAACATGAGGACGCTCGAGCACCTGCCCGAAGCGAAGCGAAGGTCCATCGCGCAGGAGACCATGGACATCTACGCTCCGCTCGCGAACCGGCTCGGGATGGGGAAGATCAAGGGCGAGCTCGAGGACCTCTCGTTCAAGTTCCTGTTCCCGGAGGAGTGGTCGGCGCTGACCGCCGCGGTCGACGAGCGGATCCAGAAATCCTCCGAGGCCGTCGAGCGGCTGCGCGTCGATCTTCTCGCCAAGACCCGCGAGGCGGGCGTCGACGCGGACGTCACGGGCCGTGTGAAGCGCT
>CAZXSG010000794.1:0-2992 GCA_964643185.1 uncultured Holophagales bacterium | reverse complement strand
CACGAGCGGCACCCCGAGAACGTCGGCCTGGAGCTGCATGAGGAGGTCGTTGCGCGCGGCCCCGCCGTCGACGCGCAGCTCGGCGAGCGGGTGCCCGGCGTCGAGGGCCATGGCGTCGAGCACGTCGGCGATCTGGAGGATGACGCCCTCGAGCACGGCCCGCGCGATGTGCGCGCGGGTTGTGCCGCGCGTGAGGCCACAGAGCACGCCGCGCGCCTCGGGCCGCCACCAGGGCGCGCCGAGGCCGGCGAGCGCGGGCACGAAGACGACGCCTCCGCTGTCGGGCACGGAGACGGCAAGGGCCTCCACCTCGGCCGCGCTGGAGATGAAGCCCAGCCCGTCGCGCAGCCACTGCACCGCGGCGCCCGCCACGAACGCGCTGCCCTCGAGTGCGTAGGTCGTTTCGTTTCCGATCTTCCACGCGACGGTGGTGAGCAGGCGGTTCGACGAGAAGCGCGGCGCCGTGCCGGTGTTGAGGAGCACGAACGCGCCGGTTCCGTACGTGCACTTGGCCATGCCGGGCTGGAAGCAGGCCTGGCCGAAGAGCGCCGCCTGTTGGTCGCCGGCGATGCCCGCGACGGGAATGCCGTCGGGGAGGAAGCCGATCCCGCCCCGCGGGCGATCGGCACCGCGCGTTTTTCCCACCACGCCCGAGCTGTCCACGATTCGCGGCAAGCTGGCTTTCGGAACACCGAAGAGATCGAGCAGCCCGTCGTCCCAGACGAGGCGCTCGATGTCGAAGAGCAGCGTGCGCGACGCGTTCGAGGCGTCCGTGACGAACTCCCCCGTGAGCCGCTCGACGAGCCAGGCGTCCACGGTGCCGAGCCGCAGACGACCTTCCCGCGCGCCCGGACGCGCGCCGTCGACGTGGTCGAGCAGCCACTCGGCCTTCGTCGCCGTGAAGTAGGGATCCAGGAGCAGCCCCGTCGTGCGCGTGAGGCCGGGCTCGTGGCCCGCGTTCCTGAGCTCCTCGCAGCGAGCGAGCGTCCGCCGGTCCTGCCAGACGATCGCCGGGTGCGCGGCGACGCCCGACGCGGCATCCCACAGAAGGCAGGTCTCGCGCTGGTTCGTGACGCCGATCGCCGCGATGCGCGAGGGGTCGATGCCCGCGAGCGCTCCCGACACCGCCGATGCCACGGACGCCCACATGGCGTCCGCGTCCTGCTCCACGAGGCCCGGCGCGGGAAAGCGGATCGGCACCTCGGCCGTGCGGAGCGCCACGACGCGGCTCTCGTGGTCGAGGAGCAGCGCCGTGGTGCCTGTGGTGCCCTGATCGATGCCGAGGAGGAGGTCGCCCGCCATTCGTGGGCAGAACGATACGTCAATCCAGGACAGGCCTCAGAGGTCCGACATTTCTTGCCTCCAAGCAAATTTTGTCGCGACAATTTTTGCTTTGAAACTTGAGAGACCCTTACTCAGAGCGCACTTGCGCTCTACTGAGCAAGTGCACTCTCCGGGTTCCCGACACGCGAAGCTGTGAGCTGGCCGCCTTCGAACGCCTGAGCCAGATCCGCGATCAGCTCGTCCGCGTCCTCGATTCCGAGGGAGAGCCGCACCAAGCCCTCCTCGATGCCGATCGCGCGGCGTTCCTCGCTCGTCAGCTCGTAGAACGACATGAGCGCCGGCTGCACGATGAGGCTCCCGACGCCGCCGAGAGACGGCGCGATGAGCGGGATGCGCCCGGCGTCGACGAAGGCGCCGGCCCCCTCGAGGCCGCCGCCGACGATGAAGCTCACGACGCCGCCGAAGCCAGACATCTGGGCCTTCGCCGTGACGTGATCGGGATGGCTCTCGAGCCCGGGGTAGAACACGCGTACGACCTCGGGGCGCGTTTCGAGCCAGCGCGCGACCCTGAGTCCGGAGGCGTTCTGCTTTCCCACGCGAAGGTCGAGCGTCTTCAGCCCGCGCTGCAGAAGGTAGGCGCTGTGCGGGTCCAGCAGCGTGCCCAGCACCCCGCGCAGATCGCGGAGGCCGGCGATGAGGTCCGCGCGGCCCGAAAGGGAGCCCGCGAGAAGGTCGTTGTGGCCGCCCAGATACTTCGTCGCGGAGTGGAGCACGAGGTCTGCGCCCAGCTCGAGAGGACGCTGGTTGATGGGCGTCGCGAACGTGGAATCCACGACGAGCTTGATGCCGCGGTGCCTCCGCACGGCCGCCGCGTACGCGGGCAGGTCCGCCACGCGGAGATACGGGTTCGTGGGCGACTCGGTGACGACGAGGCGCGTCGCGCCGGGACGGATCGCGGCCTCGAGCGCCGCGAGGTCGCCCGGCGGCACGAGCGTCGACTCGATGCCGTAGCGCGAGAGGAACGAGCCCACGAGCTGCCTCGTGCGGCGGTAGCAGTCGCTCGTGAGGATCACGTGCTGGCCGCCCTTGAGGAGCGCGAGGAGCGCCGTCGACACGGCGGCCATGCCGCTCCCGAAGAGCACGGCGTCCTCGGCGCCGTCGAGGGCCGCGATCCGCTTCTCGGCGGCCCTGACCGTGGGGTTTCCGTAGCGCCCGTACTCCTCGCGCTCGATGCGGCCCTCGAAGTGGTCCGCGATCTCGCGCCGGCTCGTGAAGGAGTACGTCGCCGTACAGACGATGGGCTGCGCGACGGCGTTGTCGGGCTTGACGCGATCCTCTCCGCCGCGCACGGAGAGAGTCGCGAGGCTCGTCCTGCTGCCGCTCACGTCAGTACACCGCGAGCGAGGGCTCGACCTCGCGCGCCCACGCGAGGATTCCGCCTTCGAGGTTGTAGGTGCGGGAGAGTCCCGCCTTGCGGAGGAGCTTCACGGCCTGCGCCGAGCGCCCGCCGGCCTTGCAGTGGACGACCACGGTTCGCGCTCCGGAGACCTCGGAAAGCCGGCCCGGCAGCTCGCTGAGCGGGATGAGCTCGGCGCCGTCGATGGTGCAGATCGCGGCCTCGTGCGGCTCGCGCACGTCGATGAGCTGGAAGTCCTCGCCGCGCTCGAACCAGGCCGCGAGCTCCTGAACGGTGATGCTTCCGGACGCG
>CAZXSG010000793.1:0-2997 GCA_964643185.1 uncultured Holophagales bacterium | reverse complement strand
GCATCTTCCATCCAATAACAAGGGAAAGCTGGATGTCGGCGGTGCAATCGGGACTTTCTGGGGGCCGGGTCCACCGGTCACGAGCCCCGGGGCGCCGGGCGCGTCGAACCACCACGTTTGGTAATAGGGGGGCGCCACCGTGAACGAAACGCTCGCGCCGGCTTCGTTCCACACGCCATCGTCGTTGCAGGCGATCACCCGGAACGTGTAGTCGCCCGGAGACACGCTCGTGTAGCGCGCCGCGCGCTCGGGGCCGGCCTCGCTCCAGCCGGGGTCGAAGCCCTCGAGCCGGTAGCGGAACATCACGCGCCGCGGCACCCGGAAGCTGAGCGCCGTGTAGTGGATCTCGAGCCTCGAGACGCCGGCGGGAAGGACGATCGCCTCGCGCGCGGCTTCTCCGGGTGGAAGGGAGTGCACGGTTCCATTGACGACCAGATCCTCGAGGACGACAGGGGGCGGCACGGCGTTGTGGGGAATCCGCTCGGGGTCGATTACGGCGTAGCCCTTGGGCGTTGGAAACCAGAGCCGCCCGTCCCGGGTCACGTGGGCCGCGGGCTGGCGCCCCCCGCTGGTCTCGGCGATCCGCATGCCTTCCGCGGTGCCGAAGAGCTGCGGCGTGAGCCGCTTCACCCGCCCCGCTTCGTAGTCGCGAAGCTGCTGCCTGTCGATGCGTGAGACGCCCCGGTTTCCGCTCGTGAAGAGGCCGCCGCGCGAATCCTCGAAGATCGTGAAGATCACGTCCTCGACGAGCCCGTCTGCCGCGCCGAAGCAGGTGAAGGTGTCACCGCGCCCGAGGCGGCACAGTCCCTTCGTGTACGTCCCGACCCACAGTGTGCCCTCCGAGTCTTCCAGCAGGCTCCAGGGCATGTCGCCCGGAAGGGGGCCCTTCTCCTTGAAGGAGGTCAGCGCGCCGTTCCGGAAGCGATACAGCCCGCTGCTGCTCGTGCCGATCCACAGGCTTCCCTCGCGGTCCTCGAGGAGCGCGAAGACGCGGATGCCCTCGAGGATCGGAACCCCCGGCTCCTTCCCGCCGGGGAGGCGCTCCAGACCGCGTGGGGAGTTCGAGGCCCACAGATCACCGTTGCGTGCCACGAGGAACGGAATGTCGAACCGGGACCTGAGGCCCGGGCGGTCCGAACGGACCGCCTGAGGCAGTCCTGCCAGACTGCCCGGGCTCTCGAGGAGCGTCGCCCGGAGGTCGGGGAGGTTGAGGGTCAGGAGGGCGCGCTGCGATCTCGCCCAGGCCGCCTGCTCGGGGCTGAGCGGCTTTGCCGGGTTCCCCTGCCATTCGCGGTCCGGCGCGGGCCCGCAGCGTTCCGGCGCCTCCCGCACGCGATCGATGCTGCCGTCGTCCTGCGGGGCGAAGAGCCGGCCCTGCAGATCCTCGGCGAGCGTGTTGACGTGGTTCGAGGCGAGGCCTTCGGGAATTCCGAAGCACAGGACCTTGCCATCGCGGAGGCGGTTCAATCCGCCGCCGCCGGTGCCCAGCCAGAGGCTGCCCTCGCGATCCTCGAGCATCGCGTAGACGCGCTCGTCGGAGAGACCTTCCCGGGCTCCGAGCGTGGTGAACGTCCCGTCCGCCTCACGGCGCGCGAGAGCGCCCTCGAGCGTGCCGACGAAGAGCGTTCCCGATCGATCCTGGTAGACCGAGAGAATGTTGTCGCGTCCCAGCTCGGCCTTCCCGAAGCGGCGGACGGCCCCATCCTTCGCGATCTGGAAGAGGCCACGGGTCGAGGCCAGCCACACCGCTCCCTGAAGGTCTCGGCGCATGGAGAGGACCTTCGAGAGATCCGATCCGGGGAGGAAGGGCTCGAACTGGCACGGCCCCGCGGGGCCTGCCTCGCAGCTCATGCGCGTGATGCCGCGGTCCGTGCCCACGAGAAATGTGCCGGGCTCCTGCTCGAGGACGGAGTAGACCCAGTCGCTCACGAGATCGCCCGGCCGGGTGATCGCGCGGAGCCGCCCGTCCTTCAGCAGGTGAAGGCCGCTGCCTTCCGTTCCCACCAGAAGGCTGCCGTCCGGCGTCTCGTGGATCACGCGGACCAGGAAATCGCCGACAGCCCGTCCCTGCGTGAACGAGGTGAAGACTCCGTCCTTCCTGCGGAGGAGCCCACCATGGTTCGTGCCCATCCACAGCGCGCCCTCGCGGTCCTCGTGGAGAACCTGGACCCAGTCGCTCGGAAGCTCGGGGGTGTTGCGGGTGTCGAACACCGTGAAGCGCACGCCGTCGAAGCGCGCGAGCCCGCCTTCCGTGCCCATCCACAGGTAGCCGTCCCGGGTCTGGACGATGGTGTAGACGGCGTTCTGCGGCAGCCCCTGGTCGGCCTGCCACACGTCGAGCATGTACTGGGAAAGGTGCTTCTTCGGGTCCAGACCCTGAGCGGGAAAGGCCGCGAGAAGCAGGACGAGACTGAGGAGGGCCGTGCGGGCCGCGCTACGAGGGCGTATTCCAGCCCCCTACGTTCGCCACGAGAGCGTCGGCTTCGGAAGGACCCCAGGTCCCCGGCTCGTACGTATGGAGCGGCCCTGAATCGTGGAGCACGGGGTTCACGATCGACCAGGCGGCCTCGACAGCGTCGACGCGGGCGAAGAGGGTGGCGTCGCCCAGCATCGCGTCGCCGAGCAGGCGTTCGTAGTCGCCCATGCGTCCTGCGGTTCCCTGCGCAGGCTGGTCGACGAGAGAGAGCTCGACGGGCCGGCCCGTCATCCCCTCGCCCGGCTGCTTGGCGCGGGCGCCGACGGCGATGATGACCTCCGGGCCCAGACGGAAGCGCAGGTGGTTGCCGCGCGCGGGCGCCGGCTCGGAAAAGACCACTTGCGGAGCGTTCCGGAGCTCGATGACGACCTCGGTGGCCGTCGTGGCCGGAGACTTCCCCGCGCGCACGTAGAACGGCACGCCGTCCCAGCGCCACGAGTCCACGTGGAGCCGCAGCGCGGCGTAGGTGGGTACGGGGGAGTCCGCGGCGACCCCCGGCTCGTCGCGGTAGCCCCGGAACT
>CAZXSG010000792.1:0-2998 GCA_964643185.1 uncultured Holophagales bacterium | reverse complement strand
GATGAGGATCCCGGGCTTGCCGAAGGCGACGGCGCGCTCGAGGAGCCGGACCATGTCGGCCGCCGAAGGCTCGGTGAGATAGACGCCGAAGGCGAGCGGATACCTCGAGAAGACGTCGAGCACGACAGCGATTCGGAAGATCACGAGACCGAAGAGCCCCTTCACGTTGGTGATGTCGATATGAACCTTGTCGAGCGGAGCCTTGGCGTCGACACGGCGAGGCGCGTTTCCGGCGGTCCCGCTCGCGCCGGCACCCGCGCCCGAGCCCGCCGCGGTTACGGCTGCCTGGTCCGGCGCGGCGTCGACCGATGCTCTCGTGTCCGGCGGAACCGAGCGCTCCTTCAAGGCGCGTCCAGCCGTCCGAGGGGAGATCTTCACGCCGAGGCGGGCCATGGTCTCGGCGATCTTCTTCGGGCCGGGAACGCCCGCTTGCCCGAGGAAGAGGACCAGATGCCGCACCACGTCGGCATAGCGCCTCACGGGCGGCTCGGGCTTCACGCGTTCGCCGACGGCGTGGACCGCGGGGTCGAGCTTGCGGGCCTCGCGGAGGGTGGCTTCCCATTCGTAGACCGCTGAGGTCGAGATCGCGAACAGCGCTGCGGTCTCCTTGGCCGTGAGGACGAGGGCGGCGCGGATCTGGAGGATCTGGAACCTCTGAGATGGTGTGTAGAAGGGCCTGTTGCGGTCGGGCACCTTGGCCCATCTCTCACCCAGGATGCGAGCGGCTGCGAAGGCGAGAGGGAGCTGATATTCGAGCTCCTTGTGCTGGCCGAACCTGCGCGAGAGAGGATCGTCCGAGAGACGAAGTGCGCCCAGGGCCTGGCCGAGAGCGAGGGCGAGGAGATTCTGGGCGCGCAGCAGGACGCGAAGGTAGACACGGTCTTCGAACCGGGGTTTCGCTGCGGCGCAGGTTGCGCGGATTGGGAGGGAGTCGGCGAGCATGGGGCGCGGAGGGTCTCACTCAGGCTCCAGAGCGGCAACCCGTCGAGCCCGGCCAGGTTGCTCGGGACGGCGACCGCCGGAGAGGTCGCCCCTTCCTCTGCAACAACGCGCCGAGCGGCAACTGCCCGAGCGTGACGGTGCCGGCCGTGCGGAGCCCCGCGGGCACGTCCGCGTACTTCGGCATTCCCGGGAACCTCGCGTCCGGCCTCTACTACGTGCGGAGCACGAGCCCCACCAAGGGCGACAGCGTCAACGGCGTGTGGCTCGCGGTGGCCGATCCGGCGCCAACGTACCCGGTGCAGAGCGAGACGGACCGGTACTCCCAGCGCCGCATCGTCTCGGGACAGACCGTAACAGGGGAGTTCGGCACGCTGGCCCCGGCGATCGGTGACTTCACCGATGTGAACGGCTACTACTTCGTGGGCACGGCGGGCAGCCGTATCTCGGTGAGCCTCGAGCGCGTGGACACCACGAAAACCTGGGAGCACCCGGACTCGATCGACCCGGACCTTCGCATCACGGCGCCGGACGGAATGATCTACGGCAACCTCTACAAGTACGACAACCGTGAAGGCGTGAACCTGAACGCCTCGATCACGAACGCCGTGCTGCCGATGACGGGCATCTACCGCATCGTGGCGGGCACCAGCCACGGAACGGGCCTCTATCGCCTCCACTTCGAGTTCGACTCCGTCGCGCCCGTGAGCGCCGGCGACCGCATCATTCCCATGGGCGGCATGGGCGCCACCCTTCCGGTGGGCCAGCCCTACGACGTCCACGCCAGCGTGCTGGACTCGCGGGGCCATCCCGTCTCCTCCGCCAACGTGAGCTGGACCGCGACGAGCGGAGCCCCCGTCTTCGTGAACGGCACGTCGGGCACCACGGCCTTCGACGGCGTCGTGGGCACCACCGTGCGGCTCGACACCCCAGGCACCGCACAGGTCAAGGCCAACGCCACCGACACCCTCCTGAACCTCGGCGCCATGCAGGGCGAGGAGTTCCTCAGGCAGGCTCTGCCGCGCTACGACGCGGTGGGCTCGGGACCCCGCTTCATCGGTATGGGCAAGGACGGCGAGCCCCGCTTCTCGAGCGCCCCCGTGAAGTCGCTCCCTGCCGAACAGATCGGCCGCAGCCGCGAATCGTCGCTGCCGTCTGGCGGCGCCGGCGTGCGCGGCGGACTCGGCGCAAAGCCCGTCACGAAGGGAAAGACCCCGGCCGCGCGCACGCCGGCTCCGTCTGGTGAGGGCGGTGAGGCCGGTGAGGCTGGTGCCACCTCGGGCGAAACGTCGAAGGTCTCCCGCGCGGCCTTCCCGCTGCCGGTGTCTTCGCTCCTTCAGAACGCATGCACGAGCCCCACCGGAACGATCGACCTCGGTGCCGTGGCCGCCACACCCGACGGCCCGTACACCTTCACGCTCACCGACATCACGGGCGGAGGCTCGCAGGTCATCGACGGCGCGTCCGGCTTTGAGAACCTCTTCATCAGCAAGGTGCGCACGCTGCGGCTCGACATCAAGGATGCGAACGGCGTCACGCCCAACTATCCCGTCGTCGTCCGCATCGGGACTTCAGGGACACGCGCGGGGACCGTCGCACTCGACCCGGGCTCACCCGGCTGCACGGACATCTTCTTCCTGTGGCATGAATCCCCGTCTGTCCCCAACGACGTCATCACCTACACCATCGGCACCCGGGCCTTCCCGGCCGAGTGGATCAACAACCCGGCGCAGGCCGGAACCGTCAAGCCCGTGTGGGCGACCACGGAGCTCCTCACGGTCGCCGTCTACATCCCCAACGACACCATCCTGGACCGGAGCACCGCGGTCGAGTACCCGGTGAAGCCCATGGCCGGGCAGCCGCACCACCTCGTGCACTACGATTACCGGGACATGTCGATCCTGCCCGACACCATCAGGAGGTTCACGGGCTACTCGCTCTCGCCCCTGGTTTCGGATCTCTACGGCGGTGTCCGCTCGAGCCTCTTCAAGGTCTCCAACACGTACTTCCTCGAGGATCAGCTCGGCAACACGTGCGCGAGCTACTGGAACACGTCGGC
>CAZXSG010000791.1:369-3002 GCA_964643185.1 uncultured Holophagales bacterium | reverse complement strand
GCCTCAAGCGCGCGTTGGCGAGCGATGGTCGCTGGCTCGAACCGGAAGCCCGCGTTCTTGTGCGAGAAGAGGATCTGTTCGTACTCGACGTGTCGCGGCGCGAGGAGCCTGCCGGCGTTCCGCGAGAGATAGCGCAGCGTGTCGGCCACCGGGACGATGTCGACCGCACGCGCTTCGCCGATCGGTTTCCCCTGCTCGGTCGCGATGAGCCGCGCGACGTCTTCGTGGCAGGTGAGGAGCTCCTCGAGAATTCTCGCGAGAAACTTCATCCGGGTCTGCACCGGGAGATGGGCCCAGTGCCCGAAGGCTCTCCTCGCAGCGCTCACGGCCGCGTCGATCTCGGGGATCCCCGCTCGGACCACCGTCGCGAAGGGCTCGCCGCGCGCAGGGTTCATCGCCTGGAACGTGCGTCCGGTGTCCACGTCGTGCCCATCGATGATCGAGCGGTTCGTGAACGGGAACGGCGTCCCGTCGTAGCGGGGGCTGCGCCTGCCCAGGTCGATGGGGAGCGGGGAAAGGCTCAAATCATGGCTCCGCGGGTGATCTCGCCCGACTTCTGCAGGTAGAACTTCACGAGCGTCTGGACGTACTCGTCGAAGGGCGGGCAGGACACGCCGAACTGGGCCAGATCGCGCGTGGCGTTCGTGGCGTCGTAGCGGCACGGATGATCGAAGTAGTCGAGCGACTGCCCCGGCATTCCCATGTACTTCTGCACGGGCTTGGGCGCGAACGCGAGCTTCGCGAGCACGATCGGCACCGGCAGATACACGAACGCCTTGCCCAGCGACTTCGCGAAGAGCTCCTCGATCTCGTAGGCCGAGAGGGCGTTCGGGTCGGTGAGGTTGTAGGTGATCCCGACGGCGCCGTCCCACGTCGAGAGCCGTGCGATGCCTTCGAGCACGAAGTCCACGGGCACGAGGCTCACGAGCGCGTTGCCCGTGCCGACCTTCATGAAGACGCCGGGCGAGGGCAGCAGCTTCATGGCGTTCAGGGCGTAGTACGGGCCGTCGAACTTGGCGGTGACCCCGGTTTTCGAATCGCCGACGACGATGCCGGGCCGGTAGATCGTGGTGGGCAGCCCGGAGTCGACGACCGCGACCTCGGCGAGGAACTTCGTCTCCTCGTAGTAGTTCTTGAAGCGCTGGCCCACGTCGAGGTCCGTCTCGCGGTAGAGGCCCACCGCGGTGCCGGAGACGTACGCCGTGGAGACGTAGTCGAACCGCGTGAGCTTCGGGCATTCCGAAAGGAACTCGAGCACGTTCCGCGTGCCTTCGACGTTGATGCGCATGGCGATGTCGCGGGCGATCGTCAGGTCGTACACCGCGGCCAGGTGGTAGCAGCCGGTGAGCGACTTCTTGAGCACCTTCGCGGCCTGCTCGGCGAGGCCGAGGCCGGGCGCCGTGATGTCGCCGACGACGAGGTTCATGCGCCGGGCGAGGCCCGGGTGCTGCGCGTCGAGGTCGGCGATGGAGGTCTTCGCCATCTCGACGAACTTCTCCTGCACGAGGCAGTGGAAGAGCGTGTCGGGGCGCAGCTCGAGGAGCCGCGGAATCAGCCGGGCGCCGATGAAGCCCGGAAAGCCGGTGAAGAGGACGGTGTGTTCGGCTTCAGTAACCGGGCCATCGCCAGCGCTTTTGCGGGGGGCGCGTTTCGGGGCGGCCTTGCGGGGCTTCCTCGTCTTGGGGGCAGAAGCGGTGTCACTCACGAGGCCGAGTCTATTCGAGCCCGGGCCGGAATGAGCAACCGTTCAGCGGGTCAGATTGGCCTGCAAACCAACCGATAGCGGCGGTAGATCTCGCCCCCGAACACGCCCAGCGGCTTGAGGATCTCGAGGTTGTCCTCGAGCATCCACGAGAACTCCACGGTCTTGATCCCCTTCTTCACACCCTCGTTCATCGAGTGGTAGTAGAGGACGGCGTCGATGCCCTTCTTGCGGAACTCCGGGAGCACGCCGAACGCCATGAGCCGGCAGCGGTCGATCTTGGAGCGCTCGGTGAGGAACTTCAGCCAGCCGAACGGGAACAGCGAGCCGCCCATCTTGATCAGGACCTCGTTGAAGTCCGGCAAACCCAGCATGAACGCCGCGGGCTTCCCGTCCATCTCGGCGAACCAGATGTACGGCGGGTAGATGAGCGGCTTGAGCTTCTTGGCCATGACGTCGATCTCCTCGCCCGTCATCGGCACGAAGCCCCAGTTCTTCTCCCAGGCCTTGTTGTAGATGTGCTTCACGACGGCCAGCTCCTCTTCGAAGCGGCTCATGTCGATGATCCGCACCGTGAGGCCCGGCTCCCTCTTTTTCACGCCGTCGGAGAGGCGGATGAGCCGCTTGAACGAGCGGTCGTCCACGGGCGCGATGATCGCGACGAGGTCCTTCTCCTTCTCGAACCCGGCGGCGGCGAAGAGGTCCAGGTAGTAAGCCGGGTTGTAGGTCATCATGAGGACGGGCGGTCCAGGACGGCTCTCTGCGGGGACGAGCGCGCCGACTTCCTCGTTCATGGAAGGGTTCACCGGTCCGCGCAGCTTGTCGCAGCCCGGAAGCATCTCGGCCACGGCTTTGGAGGCCGCGTCCAGCAGCGCCCTGGCGGCCTCGGCGTCGTTCTCGCCCGCGAAGAAGCCGAAGAAACCGGTGCGGG
>CAZXSG010000791.1:0-359 GCA_964643185.1 uncultured Holophagales bacterium | reverse complement strand
CGCTCCTGAACAGCGATTTCATGACCGCCCAGAGCCGGGCCCTGGCGGCTCGGGGTTCGTTCTCGAACTCGAGGAAGCGGAAGAAGCCGGTGCGGTCCTCGTGAATGTTGTTGTGCTCGCGGTCGACGATCGCGCCGACGCGGCCCACGACGCGACCGTCCCGCTCCGCCAGGAACAGACGGCGCTGCGCGTGCTTGTAGAACGGGTTCTTGTCCTCGTCCACGAGGAACCGGACGTCCGACCGGAGCGGGGGAACGTAGTCCGGGTCGCCCTTGTAGAGCCGGTAGGGCAGCTCGACGAACGCGCGGAGATCCCGCCCGCCGTCGACGGATCGAACTCGCACGCCAGCCATGGGGTCG
>CAZXSG010000790.1:0-3013 GCA_964643185.1 uncultured Holophagales bacterium | reverse complement strand
CCGGTTGTGGGCGGGGGGGGATTCGTTGATCTCCGGGGGCCGAACGCCGGGGTGTCGTCGTCGTCGGCCGGCGCGTCGCGCTGGCCCGAGAGGCGCGACAGCGTGACGTGCGCGTCGATGAGGCCGGGATACACCGTGCGTCCCGAGAGGCCGTGGACGACGGCGTCGGGTGGGATCGCGACGTTCGGCCCGACAGCCACGATGACGCCCTTGCGCACCACGATGGTGGCCTTCTCGAGGACGCGTCCGGGAGCCAGCACGACGCGGGCGTCCTTGAGCGCGGTCACGCGCGGCGGCTCGGCCGCAAGGAGAGACGGAGCGGCAAGACCCAGGGCGGTAACGAGGACGCGCGCGGAAAGGCTGAAGCGAGGAACCATCGCACCTCCGGACCGAACGGCGTTCGGAATCCGCGGAGGATACGGGAGGGATGGCACACTCGGTGGCCGTGAAGACGTCGCTTCGCAGTCTGCTCGCCGCGGTCCTCCTCCTCTCATCGCTCGCCGAGGGCGCGACGGGCCGGCGGGATCTCTCGCGCGACGAGGCGCAGGGCGGCCACACGCTCTCGCGGCACGTGGGGAAGACCGACGCCGAGCTGCGCGAGCGGCTCTCGCAGGCGCGCATCTCGGCCGCGTCGACGTACACCGACCGCGAGACGGCCGAGGAGGCCGTGGGCGCGGCGCTCCGGGACGCACACGCGAAGATCGAGCGCTGGGCAGACAGGCAGGGCAGCCGGCCGAACCTCGTGGTGGACCACCGCAGCCCGAACGTCCTGGGCCGGAGCCTTCGCCGCGGCGCCCGCCGTCCCGTGGATTGCTACGATGCCCTCGTGGTGCTCCGGTGGGATACGCGGCGTGGCCGCTGGTTCGTGCTCACGAGCTATCCCGAGGCCCGACGATGAAGAAGAAGGTCGCAACCAAGAAGGCCCCGACGCTCACCCCGGCCGACGTCCCGATGCTCGTGAACGTGCTCCGCGGCTATCTCCACGAAGACTACGAGGCCGAGTACGGCAGCGCCGTTTCGGCGGTGCGCGCGTTCGTGGACGACGCCTCGGAAGACGAAGTGAAGGCGCTGAAGGCCGACCTCGCGCGCCTCATCGAGGACGCCCAGGGCCTCACTCCAATCAAGCTCCGGCGCCTCGTGGCGTCGCTGGGAGGAGCCTGGGCGCCCGCGAAGGCCGCTGAGCTGAAGGCCCTGCTCGCTGCGATCTGACCTAGGTTTCCTCCGCCGTCATCCACTTCGCGACGACGAGGGGCTTCCAGGCCAGCATCTTCTCGAGGAGCTCCTCCGGCTCCGTGGCCGTCACGAGCTGCGCGCGGTGCTCGGGTTTCACGAAGCGCTGCGCGAGCGCGTCGTCGAGGAACGCGAGGAGCTTTCCGTAGTAGTCGCGCACGTCCAGGATGCCCACGGGCTTCTGGTGGATGCCGAGCTGGCCCCACGTCCACGCCTCGAAGATCTCCTCCAGCGTGCCGATGCCGCCGGGCAGGGCCACGAAGCCGCCCGACAGCTCGGCCATGAGCGCCTTCCTCTCGTGCATCGTCTCCACGATGTGCAGCTCCGTGAGGGACGTGTGCGCGATCTCCTTGACGGCGAGCGCCCGCGGAATGACCCCGATGACCTCGCCACCGCCCGCGAGAGCGCCGTCGGCGACCGCGCCCATGAGGCCCACGCTCGCCCCGCCGTAGACGACGCCGATGCCGCGGTCCGCGAGGAGGCGCCCGAGCGCGAGCGCCGTGGCCACGTAGGCCGGGCGCGCGCCGGGGCTCGAGCCACAGAACACGCAGAGCCGCTTCACGAGGCCTTCCGGAGCGCGCCTCGTGCGGCGCGCACGACGCGTTCGGCCTCGGCCGGCGTGGACGCGAGCGCGGTGAGGTGGCCCATCTTGCGGCCGGGCCGGGCCTCGCCCTTGCCGTAGAGGTGGAGCTTCACGCTCGGGTCCTTGAGCGCGCGCTCCCAGCGCGGCTCGGCGCCCTTCCACACGTCGCCGAGGAGGTTGGCCATCGCCGCGGGCGAGAGAAGCGCGGTGTCTCCGAGGGGCAGCCCCGCCACGGCGCGTACCTGCTGCTCGAACTGGCTGGTCACCGTGGCCTCGAGCGTGAGGTGCCCGGAGTTGTGGGGCCGCGGGGCGATCTCGTTCATGAGGAGGCGGCCCCCCGCGGTGACGAAGAGCTCCACGCAGAGGATGCCCACGACGTTCAGCTCCTCGAGGAGGTTCCGCGCGAGGTCCACGGCTTCCGCGGCAATGTGGTCTCCCATGCGCGCGGGTGCCACCGTGACGTCGAGGATGCCGCCCGTGTGCTGGTTCTCGAACACGGGGAACGCGCGGAAGCTCCCCTTGGGATCCCGCGCGCCCACGACCGAGACCTCGAACGCGAAGTCCACGAACGCCTCGAGGAGGCAGGGCTTGCGGCCCAGCGCGATCCAGGCGGCGTGGGCCTCGTGAGGCTTCCGGAGAACGCGCTGGCCCTTGCCGTCGTAGCCCATCGTGGCCGTTTTGAGCACGGCCGGGAGGCCGGTCACCGAGAGCGCGACGTCGATGTCTTCCTCGTGCTCCACGACGGCGAAGCGCGGCACGGGGAAACCGCGCGACGCAAGGAAGCGCTTCTCGTTGCGTCGATCCTGCGCGATCTCGAGGACGTTGCCGCGGGGCCTCACGAGCGTGTGCGCGGCGGAGACGGTGCCCACCGAGGCCGGAACGTTCTCGAACTCGAACGTGGCCGCCCGCACGGCCTGCGCGAAGCGCGCCACGGCGGCGTCGTCGTCGTACGAGGCGTTCGTCACCGCATCCGCCACCTGACCGGCGGGGGAGTCGTGTTCGGGCGTGAACACGTGAACCCGATATCCCATTCGCCGGGCGGCGAGCGCGAACATGCGGCCGAGCTGTCCGCCGCCGAAGACCCCGAGCGTCTCTCCCGGGAGGATCGTCCGGGCCTTCACGGGAGGAGGGCCTCCCTCACGCGCGATTCCTCCGCGGCCCGGTAGGCGTGGAGCCTTTTGCGGAGCGAGGGGCGCGAGA
>CAZXSG010000789.1:0-3014 GCA_964643185.1 uncultured Holophagales bacterium | reverse complement strand
GGCCTGGGTCGGGGTGGGGAGCCCCAGGCCGGCGGGGGTCGCGAGGCCGGCGGTGGCGTCGTCGGCGATCGCCGTGAACGCGCCACCCATCGCGAGGGACTTTCCGCCCGGGTTCGTGAGGTTGAACGAGATCTTCGAGAGCAGCGCGGAGTCGATCTGCGCCGCGAGCGGGAGCGAAGGCGCGAGGAACACGAGGAGAAAGAGGGCTCGGAGTCGCATGAGTCTCTGGGGCTCCTTCATCGCAGAGTTTCGGCGAGGGATTCCGGAGGCAGGAAGCTCTGGACGAGGAGCGTCGGCGCGCCGCTCGTGACCGAGACCTCCCGGGTCACCTCGCGGCCTTCGAGGGCGGGGCACGAGAGCACGATGCGGTACACGCCCGGCGCGAGCGGCCCGAGGACCTGAGGCGTGGTCGCCCCGGCCTCCAAAGGCACGGCCTCGTTCGCCGGCATCCGCGAAAGGGACACGATGTTGGCGAACGGCGCGGCATACACGCGGAGCGCGCCCGCGGCCGCCTTCGGGAGCGCTTTCACCGGACGGGACGGCGGCGTCTTCTCCGGCTCCCGGCCCCGCGGCCCGAACACCAGGAGCCCCACGAAGATCGCGAGCGCCAGGGCCGAGCCGAGCACGGCGCGCGCGACCGACTTGCGGGATGGTGGCGTCTTGCCCGGGAGCGTGGTGAGCTGCGAGCCCGAGGATCCGATGAGCGACGTGGGCGACGTGAGTCCGCCGTCATCCGGGGCGCGCAGCGTGCGGTTCGCGCCGGACGCGGAAACGTCCACGGCGGCCGCACCCTTGTCGCGCAGCACGGTGACGAGCCGGTCGATGATCTCGCGGTAGCTCCTGGGCCGGTCCTCCCGCCGCTTTTCGAGCATTCCGCCCACGAGGCGCACGAGCTCGATGGGGAGGGGCGGCGAGCCCACGGGCGCGGCCACCGGCGGAGCCGTCGCGCCGAGGTGGGCCGCGATGAGCTCAACGGGAACGCGCCCCTCGAACGGGCGCCGCCCCGCGAGCACCTGGTAGAAGATGACGCCCAGGCTGTACGCGTCGCTCCGCCAGTCGAGCACGGCCTCCTGCCCCAGCGAGCCGAGCTGCTCCGGCGACCCGTACGCGACCTTGCCCAGGAAGAACCCCGTCGCCGTGAGCGAGCCCGAGGCCTTCTCGAAGAGCTTCGCGACGCCGAAGTCGAGGAGCTTGACGATGCGCTCGCCGCCCTTCTCGACGACGTACACGTTGTCGGGCGAGAGGTCGCGGTGGACGATGCCGCGCGAGGAGAGGTACTCCATTCCGTTCGCGGCCTGGATGAGGAGCGGCAGCGTCTCGGGCCAGGGACGCCCCTCGAACGCGCCGAGCGGCTGCCCTTCGAGAAACTCCATGGCGAGGTAGGGCGTGCCGTCCTCTTCACCGATCTCGTAGAAGTCGACGATGTTGACGTGAAGCAGGCCGCGCAGGATGTCGGCCTCGCGCTGGAAGCGCTGGTGCGCCTCGGCAACGTGCGTCGCGCTCTCGTCGCCCTTGGCTTCCGTCTCGCGGATGACCTTGAGCGCGACGATCCGTCCGTCGCGCTCGTCCATCGCCTTGTAGACGATGCCCATTCCCCCGCGCCCGACACGGCGCTGGATGAGGTAGTGGGCGATCCGTTCGACGGAACGGGAGGTCAAAACCCGATATCCGTTTACCGGCCGGTGCCCGCGGTGGCGGGACGCAGGAGGATGTTGTCGGGGTCGCCGGATTCGAGGTTGATCTTGCTGGCGAACGCCAGGAACACGCCGTCGCCGTCGATCTGGCGCACCACCACCCGCACGTCGGTGACCTCCGTGAGGTCGAGGCCGAGCGTCTGCTTGAACAGCTCCTTCGAGACGTAGCCGAGGGGCGGCAGCCTCACGGCCGCGGACGCGATGGGCACGAACGAGCCCGGCAGATAGGCCGAGACGGCCACCGTGCAGGACGCCCCGCCGACCTCGGTGAGCACGAGGTTCGTGCGCACGCGCGACGAGGTCTCACCGCCGTCGAACTGGGCCGTGCCGAGGTTCGACTGGAAGGACGAATAGCCGTGCAGATACGAGATCGCCTCCATGCCCGTCGAGAACTGTCCGCGATTGATCGTGAAGTCGTTCGGATCGAGCGTGTACGTCTCGGTCTGGACGTCGATGTCCTCCCACGTGTATTGCCACGAGCCGTCTTCGCGTTTGCTGGTCTCGAACTGGATGGTCCCGTAGACCGCCTGGTCGGGCGCCAGGCCGAACAGATCCTCCAGGACATCTTCGAGGATTACGGAAGACTTGGGCGACATCGGGATGATCGCGAAGGGCACCACGGCCGGGCCATCGGTCTGCGTGCGAAACGCCAATCTCACGAGGCGCTGCTCGAAAAGGTTGACGTTCGTGAGCGTCACACGCGTTCGCCAGTAGGGCCGTTCACCCGACAGGAGCGGCCCGCCCGGAAGGTGGACTGCGGGGAAGAACAGTTGGGCCGGACCGCCGCCGAACGGAAGACGGCTCGGCAAGGCCAGCGCCCCTCGGAAGGCCAGGAGGGATTCCTGGACAGGAGGCGTGGGATTCAGAGCCTTCTCCGAGACCCCCACGCGCAGCGAGCCATCCTGCGTGCGCTGATCGATCACCGTGGCGAACGGCACGATCGCACCGTGGTAGTTGCCGAGCCCATCCGCAGCTCGCGGCTTGAAGTCGAACCTGGCGTAGAGCGCGTCGCCCAGGGACTCGGGCGGGAACAGCTCGTCATCGTTGAGCTGGAGCGTGCCCAGCGCGGGCACGGTCAACAGCTTTTCGAATATGACGCCGTCCTTCACGATCGGATCGCCATTCGACCGGAACAGGGACACGAGGATGTCCGAGTCGAATCCCGTCGTCTCGGTGAGGAGGATGTTCGTTCGCCTCTTGCCCGGGATGTGGGAGAGACCCGACAGAACGTACGCCGGGTCCGACGCCTTCGCGCCCTCGCCGGGAATTGTGGGCCGCATCTCGAAGCCGTACTGCTTCGTCACCGCCGCGGCGCCGGAG
>CAZXSG010000788.1:0-3019 GCA_964643185.1 uncultured Holophagales bacterium | reverse complement strand
CCGCCGTTGACGCCGATGCGCACGGGCTTGCCGTTGTCCATCGCGACGCGGCAGATCGTCGCGAACTGCTCGTCGCGCCGCTTGCCCGCGCCCACGTTGCCGGGGTTGATGCGGTACTTGTCGAGAGCCCGCGCGCACTCGGGGTATTTCGTGAGGAGGACATGCCCGTTGTAGTGGAAGTCGCCGATGAGCGGCACGTCGCAGCCGGCCTCGAGGAGCCTCCGCTTGATCTCGGGGACGGCCTCGGCGGCTTCGGGCACGTTCACCGTGACGCGCACGAGCTCGGAGCCCGCGCGGGCGAGGTCCAGCGTCTGCTTCACGGTGGACGCGACGTCGGCCGTGTCGGTGTTGCACATCGACTGCACGACGACCGGGGCCCCGCCGCCCACCTGGATCTTCCCGACCTTCACACCAACCGTGTGGTGCCTTTTTCCGATCACTGCAGGTTCTTCCAGAAGTCGAAGAAGAGAACCGTCCCCATGAGGCCCACGAGGAACAGGAACCCGGCCTGGAGGAGGCGCTCCTTCACGACGAGAGGAAGGTCGCGGCGCACCACGGACTCGATGAGGATCACGAGGATGTGCCCGCCGTCCAGGATCGGAATGGGCAGGAGGTTCAGGAGCCCGAGCTGGAGCGAGAGGAGGCCCATGAACTGGAGGAGGTCCGCGAAGCCCGTGCGCGCCCGGTTGCCCGCGGCACCCGCGATGTCGATGGGACCCGAGAACTGCTTGATCGAGCCGGAGCCCGTGAACAGCCGCTTGATCGTCTGGAACGTGTTGACGGTCTGCCGGATGTTCTCTTTCCAGGCCGCGGAGATCGACTCTCCGAACGACAGGGGCACGCGCACGAACTCGAACTGCGGGCGGATGCCGATGAGGAAGCTCGAGCCCTGCTTCTGCGGGGTGATCGAGAAGTCCAGCGTCTTTCCGGCCCGTTCAATGACGAACGCGATGGGCTGCGGCTTGCCGCCCGCGGCCTCCGTGGCCGCCCTCACCTGCCGCACGATGTCGTAGTAGCCGCCCACGGGGTGGCCTGCGATCGAGACGATCCGGTCGCCCAGCTGGAGCCCGGCCTTCTGGCCCGGGTAGCCGTTCGAGAGGCCGCCGACCACGGCCGGCAGATAGGCGTTGAGGCCGGTGTAGCCGATGTCCCACTGCGTCTCGGGGCGGGGCTGTATGGTGAGCGTGAGCGTTTCGCCGCCCCGCGCGACCTCCACCGGGATGAGCGCCCGGGGCGCGATGCCGAGGTCCTCTTCCACTTCCCGCCAGGTCGTCACGGGACGGCCGTTCACCTTGGTGATGAGGTCGCCCACGTGCACGCCGGCCGCGAGGGCCGGGCTGTTGGCGTCGAGGTGCGAGACGAGGGGCTTGTCGAGGTAGTGCTTCGGCGTCTCGACGCCCAGGCTGAGCGCCCAGGCCGTGAGGAGGAGCGCGAGAACCAGGTTCACGCCGGGGCCCGCGAAGAAGATGAGGAGCCGCTGGAAGCGGGTGCCCGTCAGCCTCTGGACCGGCTCTTTCCCTTCCACGACGTCGTTCTCGTCGGGCCCGAGGCCCACGATCTTCACGTAGCCGCCGAGCGGCACGAGGGAGACGCGGTAGTCGGTTTCCTTGCGCTTGAATCCGAACAGGCGCTTGCCGAAGCCCACCGAGAAGACCTCGACGGGGAACCTGAAGAACTTCGCGACCGCGAAGTGACCGCCCTCGTGAAGGACGATGAGCACGCCGAGGACGAAGAAGAGCGACAGGGTGTTCGTGATGATGTTCATGCTGGGGTCCTCGAGAGAGAAGCCGCGGGAACGGCCACCCGGAGACGCTTTTCGAACGTCGGGACGAGCGCGGCCGCTTCGGCGCGCGCCCAGCGATCGGCCTCGAGCGCGTCTTCCACCGTGTCCACGGGCCGCACCGTGTGCCGCACGAGGATCTGGCCGACGAGCTCGACGATCGCGTTGTAGGAAAGCCGGCCGTCGAGGAACGCCTGGACGGCGACCTCGTTGGCCGCGTTGAGCGCCGCGGGAGCCGTGCCCCCCTCCCGGAGGGCCGCGTACGTGAGCGGAAGCGCGGGATACCGCACGGGATCGAGGGGAGCGAAGTCCAGCCGGGCCAGAGCGCCGAGATCGAGCCGGGGCATCGGCGTGGGCAGGCGGTCGGGATACGAGAGCGCGTACAGGATGGGGAACCGCATGTCGTTGGGCGACATCTGCGCGAGGAAGGAGCCGTCCACGTACTCCACCAGCGAATGCACGATGGACTGCGGGTGCACGAGGACGTCGATCCGCTCGGGCACGACGTCGAAGAGCCACCGGGCTTCGATGACCTCGAGGCCCTTGTTCATCATCGTCGCCGAGTCGATGGTGATCTTCGGACCCATCTTCCACGTGGGATGGGCGAGCGCATCCTGGATGGTGATCTCCGCGAACGTCTCGATCGGCCGCGTGCGGAAGGGCCCGCCTGAGGCGGTGAGCACGAGGCGCTGCACCTCGTGGGCCGCGCCCGCGCGAAGAGCCTGGTGGAGCGCGCAGTGCTCGCTGTCCACGGGCAGAACGGCGGCGCCCGTCTCGCGCGCCTTGCGCATGAGCGGCTCGCCGGCGACGACGAGCGTCTCCTTGTTCGCGAGCGCGAGAGTCTTGCCGGCCTTCACGGCCTCGTAGGCGGGCACGAGGCCCACGGAGCCCACGAGCCCGCCCAGCACGACGTCCACGTCGGGGTGGGTCGCGACGTCGATGAGGCCCTGGGGTCCGAAGCCCACGGCGATGCCCGGCAGCTCGCGCCGCAGGATCTCCGCGTGCTCCCTGCTCTTCACCGCGACGACCTTGGGCCGCACGGTGGCGCAGATCGGCAGGAAGGCCTCGAGGTTCGAGCCGGCGGCCATCGTGACGATCTCGAAGCGATCGCTATAGAGCGCCACGGCCGAGAGGGCCGAGGCGCCGATGGAGCCGGTCGCGCCCATGAGCGCGATTCGTTTTTTGTTCATCTCGGGAGAGCTCCAGGGGAAACCGTAACCAGGAGAAGGACGAAGGGGG
>CAZXSG010000787.1:0-3019 GCA_964643185.1 uncultured Holophagales bacterium | reverse complement strand
AGGCTCACACCGAGATCCTCAACGCGGAACAGCGCGAGACGGCGCGCGACAGATCGTCCTCGACGAGCACACGTCCCGCCGCGAACGCCTCGATCGCCGAGGAGTTCACGGCCGCCTCGATCTCCGCCCCGTTCCAACCCTTCGTGGCCTTGGCCAGGAACACGACGTCGAACTTGACGAGGTTGACCCTCTGCTTTCGAAGATGGACCGCGAAGATCTGCTTGCGCTCCTCCTCGTTCGGGAGATCCACGAAGAACACCTGATCGAAGCGCCCCTTCCGGATGATCTCCGCGGGGAGCAGGTGGATGCGGTTCGCCGTCGCGGCCACGAAGACCAGGGCGTCCTTCTCCTGCATCCACGTGAGAAACGTCGAGAAAATGCGGCCGAGCGATCCGTCGCCGCCCGTGGACGACCCCGAGCCTCCCGTGATGGCCATCTCGATCTCGTCGATCCAGAGGAGCGCGGGCGCCATGCCCTCGACCGTCTGCAGGGCGCTGTGGAACGCGTACTCGGGCGAGTCGGTTCCGAACACGAGGTTCATGTCGAGGCGAAAGAGCGGCAGGTTCCAGAACGAGGAGATCACCTTCACCGAGAGCGACTTCCCGCAGCCCGACATCCCCATGAGGAGGATGCCCTTCGGAACGGGCAGACCCGCCTCCACGGATTCGCGCGTGAAGAGGTTCTTCCGCTTCGACAGCCAGTCCTTCAGATTCTCGAGACCTCCCACGTCTTCCATCGAGACACGGGGAGAGATGAACTCCAGGACGCCCTCTTTCCGCGAGGCCTGCTCCTTCTCGGCCAGAATCTCGCGCAGAGAGTCGTCGTCGAACACGGGCCGGCGGCCCAGCACCTTGGAAAGCACGTGCTCGATCTCGTCGAGCGTGAGGCCCTTGACCGCGGAGCCGAGCCGCCGCGCATCGGCCTCGCTGAAGCCGGCCTCCCCGAGAAAGCGTTTGCCGAGGTGGGCCAGGGCATAGGCGATCTCGTCGTCTCCCGGGAGGTCGTAATCGAGAACGTAGATCTCCTTCTTCAGATCCTGCGGAAGGAGGAGGCGCGGGGAGACGAGAAAAACGTGGCGCCCCTTGCCTTTGAGCTGCCTGTAGGCATCCCGCAGACGGCGAACCACGTCGGGCCGTTCGAAGTGAGCGGGAAGGTCCTTCATGAGGAAGAACCCGGGGCCTTCGAACCGCAGGATCGCGTCCAGCGCCTTCACGGGATCGGCCGTGTCGGGCCAGGCCTCCCCGGCCGCCGAGCGGATCCCGTCCACGCAGGACCAGGAGGCAAACGGCACGGGCTTGTCGTACTTGGCCCCGAGACCGGCGATCGCCCGCTCGACCCGAGCCTCCTCCCAGGACCTCACGTAGACGAGCGGGTACCCGCCGATGAGGGCCCTGCGAATGCATTCCGGACCACGAACGATCTGACTCATGACGCAGACGATTGTAGGGGTCGCTAGAATCCCCTCGAACATGGCGAATCCGGAACACATCGAGCGGCTGAAGACGGCCGATTGGAACGCTTGGCGCCAGACCCACCCCGGGACGACGCCCGACCTCACGGACACCAAGCTCGAGGGTCTCGACCTCTCGGGCCAGAACCTCTCGGCCGCCGATCTTTCGCGCACGAAGATCGAAGGCTGCAAGCTCGACGGCGCGAGCCTGGTGCGGGCCACGGTCCACGGCATGATGGTGAAGGCCACGTCGTTCGACCGCGCCGATCTTTCCGAATGCGATTTCGAGTACCAGAAGTTCGACGGGCTCTCGTTCGTCGGGGCGGTCCTGCGCAAGGTCTCGTTCAAGAGCGCGAGCATCAAGGGCGCCAACTTCACCGCCTGCGACATGACGGGCGCGAAGCTCGAGGGTGCATCCGTGGGAGCCACGACGTTCACGTTCGGACGCCTCCTCTACGCGAATTTCCGGGGCGTGGACCTGGACGGCTCGAACTTCGAAGGCTGCGATCTCCAGCAATCGATCTTCGATGGCGTCACGTTCCGGCGGGGCAACGTCGACAAGGCGAACCTCACGCTCGCGTTCTTCCGGGAGGCGAAGCTCAACGGAACGACGTTCCGGGGAGCGAAGGTGCACCGCGCCTCGTTTCGCGGCTCGGACCTCACGTCCGCGGATTTTTCCAAGGCCGATCTGGCCGAGTCGGATTTCGAAAGGACCATTCTCAACGGGGCGAATTTCACCGAAGCGAACATGCGCAAGGTCTCGGCGCACAAGGCCGAGCTGAAGGCCGCCACGTTTCTCCACGCCAGCTTCGACGAGACCGACTGGACCGGCGCGAACCTCGAGAAGCTCGATCTCCGCACGCCCAAGCTCCGTCTCACGAATTTCACCGGGGCGCGGCTGGCGGGCGCCAACGGCGTCTCCGCGAACCTACGCGGCGTGAACTTCACCGACGCGGACTTCCAGGGAGCCGATCTCTCGGAAGCGAATCTCGAGGGCTGCATCCTCACGCGGGCGCGCCTCGCGGGTTGTTCGCTCCGCCGCTCGAACCTCAAGCGCGCGCGGCTCAAGGAAGTGAAGGCCCAGAACGCCGACCTCTCCGGGACGAACATGCTGGGCGCGGAATGCGAGGACGCCGATTTCACCGGCTCGGATCTGCGGTTCGCGCAGCTCATCGGGGCGTCCCTGCTCGGCGCGCAGTTCAGAGACTGCAAGGTCGCGCACGCCGACTTCAGCGAAGCCAAGATCGGCGGCGGCGCCTCTTTCGTGGGGGCGAGCGGCGACGGCACCAAATTCACCGGGCACTTCCACGTGAAGCTGATGCTCAAGGCGGGCACGCTCTTCGGTTCCGCCAAGAAGAAAACCCAGTCCGTGGAAGACCAGAAAGAGCTCGAGCGCCAGACGCGCATCGCGAGCCTCGAGCGCGCAACCAAGGAGAGAGACCGGTCGGTGGCCACCCGGGAGGCCGGCGCCGCGAGGCCCGCGCCCTCACCGCCCACGGCGACGTCGGGGTCTACCTCCGCGCCGGGGTTGCCGGCCCCCGGCACCGCGACCCCGGGCCCGCTGGCCGC
>CAZXSG010000786.1:0-3020 GCA_964643185.1 uncultured Holophagales bacterium | reverse complement strand
AGAACCAGCGTCACGATCGCACAGGTGATGAGTCCCAGCCGCCACCTGAGGGGCATCCCCCGGACCGGTACGTCGTTCTGGCTCATGGGCACGGTCGGTTCCACGAATCGTACCAGTTGCCCTCTCACGGGCCGATTGGGGCGGGGGGACCGATTCTCGGGCCGGGTGCCGATGTACCCTTCGTCCCGATGATCGTCGTCCTGTTCGCCATCCTGACCGCGCCTCCGTGCAACGGAACTCTCGCGACCATCGGATCGGTTGCCGTTCCCTGTCAGCGTCTGGTCGGTGTCGATCCCGGCAAGTCTCTCTGCGGCGCCACGCTCAGGATTCTGCGGGCTCAGGCGACCGAGATGGCGATGCAGGAGGCCGGTGTGCATCCCGGCGAGGAGGGGATCGGGCGCCGGCTCGACCTCCTCGTGCCGAAACGGGCCGAGGCGCAGGCAGAGATCAACAGCCGCCGTGAACGGCAGCGTCGCATCGCCGCCGCGATGAAAGAGTGGCGCGCGGATCCCGCCAGCGACCGCGAGATCTTCGCCAGGCACCTCGAAGGCGTCATGGCCTATGAGCATTGGGTGTCGTTCCGGTCGATGGTCGGCTCGGCTCCCGTCGCGGATCCGCAGGGCGACGCCGCGCTGTCGGACGAGGGCTATCTGGAGCTCCGTGCCCGCTACCGGCCCGCCGCGGTGGAGCAGGCCTTTCAGGAGTGGGTTCGCGGAGGGTGGAGAGCGAAGACGGCAGCGCGCGAGGACCGTCCGGCCCGCCAGGCGGCAGCCTGGACGCCCGCGCTGCAGAACGCGTTCTGGACGGAGTTTCTCGAGACACACCCCATCCGCATCAACGGGGAGCTCAAGTGCCCCGTCGTTTCGGCGGAGGTCCTGCAGGCGCCCGGGTCCGAGCCCGGATCTCCGCGAACCTCGCCGACCCCGATTCCCCTCCCGGCGTTCGCGACGGCCCGGGATGCACTGAAATGGGCCGATGCCGAGGCCGCGAAGCTCGCTGCCAGCGGCAGCACGGATCCCGCGAAGAGGATGAATGTCCTCGCGGCCTATCAGCGCGTGGCGGAGCTCCCGGGCGCCACCGCGGCGCTCCGCGTCGACGCGGGCCTCAAGCGTGCCGAGGCGCTGCTCGGGATCTCGGCCCTTCGAGAGGCCATGGCGACGCTCGAAGCTCTCGAAAAGAGCGACGTCGACGAGAGCGGCCGGTATCCCGAGGTCTTCGAGCGCCTCGCCGAGACGTTCGAGCTCCTGAACGACAAGGTGAATCCGCTGCCCACTTACCGCCGCGCGCTCCAGCTCCAGCCGAAGCCCGGATGGAAGGCGCTGCTCCACTACCGGGCGGGGCTCGCGGCGAAGCTGACCGGGCACGAAGCGGACGCCGTCGCGCATCTGGAAGAGGCCGTGAAGCTCCTGCCGGCGGGCACGACCCAGGGCATCATGGCGCGTTCGGTGCTCGCCCGCTCGCTCGCGACGATCGATCCGGCGCGCGCCGCGCGACTCTCGAAGGAGGCCCTCGCCGGGCTCGCGGGATCCCCGAAGCCCGCGAAGCTGCCCCGCTCCTTCGTCGCCGAGCCGCCCCCCGAGGATCTCGCCCATTTCGTGAAGGAGACGGACGCGAAGCTGAAGCGCTGAGGGCCGAGCTACCATCCCGCGCGTGAAGACCGAACCGCTCATGAAATACAGCGAGTCCATTCTCGGCACGGTGGGCAATACGCCCTTGGTCCGGATCAACGCGCTGGCCCGGGGACTTTCGCCTCTCATCCTCGCGAAGCTCGAGTCCTTCAACCCGGGGCGGAGCAACAAGGATCGCGTGGGGATCCACATCGTCGAAGAGGCCGAGAGAGACGGCACGCTCCAGCCCGGCGGAACGATCGTGGAAGCGACCTCGGGCAACACCGGGCTCGGCCTGGCTCTCGCGGCCGCGGTGAAGGGCTACGCCTGCATCTGCGTGATGCCCGACAAGGTGGGGCAGGAGAAGCGGGACATCCTGAAGGCGCACGGGGCACGCGTGGTGATCACGCCCACGAGCGCGCCTCCCGGCTCACCCGATCGGTACACCGAGGTCGCCAAGCGGCTCGCCAGCGAAATCCCGGGCGGCTTCCTCGCGAACCAGTACTTCAATCCGAGCAATCCGGAGATTCACTACAGGACGACCGGACCGGAGATCTGGAGGGACACCGGGGGGCGCGTGACCTGCTACGTCGCGTCGATCGGCACGGGCGGCTCGACGAGCGGCGCGGGCCGCTACCTGAAGGAGCAGAACCCGAACGTGAAGGTCATCGGCGCCGAGCCGGTGGGCTCGATTCTCGGCGAGTTCCAGCGGACCGGGCGGCTCGTGGAGTCGCAGCCGTACCTCGTCGAGGGGATCGGCCAGGAGATCGTTCCAGGGAACGTTCATTTCGACGTCATCGACGAGATCCTCACCGTGAGCGATCGGGACACGTTCCACGTGATGCGGCGCCTGTCGCGCGAGGAGGGCATCTTCGTGGGCGGCTCCTCGGGCACGGCGCTCGTCGCGGCGCTGCGCGTGGCCCGGCGGCTTTCGAAAGACGATGTCGTCGTCGTGATGCTGCCCGACACGGGGGAGCGCTACCTCTCCAAATTCCACAGCGATTCCTGGCTTGCCGACCGCGGGATGCTCGATGCCTCGGAGCTCCGCGTGGGCGACCTGCTGCGCCAGAAGCAGCAAGGGGATCTTCCCCCGCTCGTGACGCTGAAGCCCGAGGATCCCGTGCGGATCGCGCTGGGTCTCGTGCGCAAGCACCACGTGTCTCAGCTTCCGGTCCTGGTGGATGGCGCGAGCGCCGGCACGGTGCACGAACCGTCGCTCATGGGCGCCCTCCTCGACGGGACGGCGTCCCTGGACGGGCCGGTCGGGGGAATCATGGAGGCCCCACTGCCCGTGCTCGACGTGGAGGATCCGGTTTCCGCGGCCGCCCGCCTGCTCACGTCGGGGCACGCGGTGCTCGTGGGCGATCGCGGCGTGCTCACGGGAATCCTCTCGCGCATCGATCTGATCGGCTA
>CAZXSG010000785.1:0-3029 GCA_964643185.1 uncultured Holophagales bacterium | reverse complement strand
AGCTCGAGTCCCTCCTTCGCGATGCCGATCACGGTGAACGGCCGGCCGTCGAGCGTGACCGCGCTGCCGAGCATCGGACGGCCGCCGAAGCGGCTCTGCCAGAAGCGGTGGGAAAGGACCGCGGTGAGCGGCGCGCCCTCTTCGTCCTCGCCTTTGCGAAAGCCGCGGCCCTGAACGGGCGGGACGCCGAGGAGATCGAAGAAGCTCGCGGAGACGCCGGTGATCGCGAGAACTTCGGGACCTTCCGGAGTCGCCAACGTCGCCTGACCGGGATCGACCGCCGACACGTGGGTGAAACACGTGCTCTGGTCGCGCCAGTCGCGGAAGTTGGGAACCGACGTCACGTCCCGCTCGACGCCGCGCTGCGCGTTCGACTGGAACAGCGCGAGGAGCTCCCCGGGCGCCGGCACGGGCAGCCCGCGGAGGAGAAGCGTGTTCACGAGGCTGAAGACCGCGGTGTTCGCGCCGACCCCGAGCCCCAGCATCGCGACGACGAGGAGCGCGAACCCCGGAGACCTGCCGAGCCTGCGGAGGGCCTGCCGGAGCTCGCTCATGTCCGGCTCAGCCCACGAGGACGGGGACCTTCTCGTCGACGACCCGGCCGTCGAAGAGATGGATGGTGCGTTCGGCGTTCTTCGCGAAGCGGGAGTCGTGCGTGACCATGCAGATCGTCGCGCCCGTCTTGTGCAGCTCGGCGAGGAGCGCCATGACCTGCTCGCCGTTCTGCGAATCGAGGTTTCCCGTGGGCTCGTCGGCGAGGAGGATCGACGGCTCGCCCACGAGCGCGCGGGCCACGGCCACGCGCTGCTGCTGACCGCCCGAGAGCTGCGCGGGGTAGTGCTTCACGCGGTGCCCCATCCCGACCTTCTCGAGCGCGGCCAGCGCGCGGTCGCGGCGCTCCTTGGCGGGCATGCCGCGGTAGGTGAGCGGGAGCTCCACGTTCTCGAAGACGGTGAGGTCGCCGATGAGGTTGAAGCTCTGGAAGATGAAACCGATCTCTCTGTTGCGGACCCGCGCGCGTTCGGCCAGCGTGAGGCCCGAGACGGTCTTGCCGTTCAGGTGGTACGTGCCGCTCGACGGCGTGTCGAGGAGGCCGAGGATCGCGAGGAGCGTCGACTTCCCGCAGCCCGAGGGCCCGGAGATCGAGACGTACTCGCCCTTGCCGATCTCGAGGTGGATGCTCGCGAGCGCGTGCGTCTCGACCTCGTCGGTGAGAAACACCTTCTGAACGTTGTCGAGGCGGATGAGAGCTTCGGGCACGGCGTCTCCTTTTCTTTCTCTACTTCAGCTTCACGCGGTCGACGGCATCCCAGGACGACATGTCCGAGAGGATCACGGTGTCCCCCACGGCGAGGCCGTCGAGGATCTCGACGGTGTGCACGGAGCTCCGGCCGAGCTTCACGGGCGTCCGCGAGGCCAGGCCCGTCTTCGGGTCCAGCCGGAAGAGGCCCACCGTGCCGCCGGGCTGCCCGAACGCGGGCCGGCCCGTGAAGAGCACGTCGGAGAGCTTCTCGAGCTCGATGGTGCCGTCCACGGTGAGGTCGGGCCGCGCGCCCGGAGGCAGCGCTCCCGTGAGCGTCACGTCGACCGTGACGGTGCCGTTGAGCACGGCGGGGTCGATGCGCGCGACGCGCCCCTCGACGATGCCGTTGCGTGTGTCGATGGCGGCGGGCTCGCCCACCGTGACGTCCTTGGCCTGCGTCTCGGCGATGCGGAGCTCGGCCTTCAGAACGTCGGGCCGGGCGACCTTGGCGAGCGTCGTCCCCGTGGTCACCCGCTGCCCGGGCTGCACGGGCACCTGCTGGAGAACACCCGCGAGGCCGGCCCGCACCTTGAGGCCGCCGGCCTCGTTGATCTTCTGCCGGAGGAGCGCCTTGAGCTGCTCGATGCGCGCATGCTGGGCGTCGAGCTCGGCGTCGAGCGCGTCCTTGGCGCCCGCGAGGCGCTCCTTCTCGAGCTCCCAGCGCGTCGCGAGCTCCTCGCTCCGCACCTTGGAGATCTTGAGCGTGAGGTCGGACACGAGGCCTTCCTTGGCCATGCCCTGGTTCGATTCGTACTGGAGCCTGGCCTCGCTGAACGACGCCGAGACGCTCGCGGCCTGGGCTTTCTGATCGAGGAGGCGCTGCGCGAGGCGGGCCTTGAGGCTCACGAAATCGGCCTCGGCCGCCTTCATCTGCCATTCGGCGTCGAGGGCCTGCCGTTCCACCTCGGGGTTCCGCATCTCGAGGATCACGGTCTCGGGCGTCACGGTCGCGCCCGCCTTCACGACGAGCCGCTCGACGACGCCGTCCGTCACGGCCGAGATGAACCGGACGTCCTCGGGCACGAGCGTTCCGGTACCGCGCACTTCACGCAGCATCGGGCCGCGCTTGACCGTGTCGGTCCAGACCGAGCCCTTTTCTACCGTTGGGGCTGCGGGGGAGAGCCGGGAGAGCCCGTAGGCGGTGCCGGCCACCAGGAGGACGGCGATCGCACCCAGAAAGATGCGCTGCTTCGTCCGGTTCCGTTTCTCGCGAGGAATGTCCACGAGAGGGCCCTCGCAGCCTCCGTGCCACCGATTCGGGGGCCTCGCGGGCGGGAAAGTGTCCGGTTCCGGGACGGACGATCAGCCGTCCGTCCGGAGCCGGTAGCCCACGCCGGGCTCCGTGCGCAGGAAGCTGGGTCGCGCGGGTTCGTCCTCGAGCTTCTGGCGGAGCTGGTTGACGTACACGCGGAGCACGTGCGGCTCGGCCGCGGCGCTCTTGCCCCACACCTCTCGGAGGAGCTGCGGGTGCGTGAGAACACGGCCCGGGTTTTTCGCGAACGCCGCGAGGAAAGTAGAGTCCCGGATTACCGGGATCGACACCGCCGTGTCCCGGATCGACGGTGACGACATGTCCCGGCAGCAGACCGTTCGGCAGGCGTTTGTCGTCCGTTCCCCGCTTCGACTCGGCGCCGCGGTCGGCCAGCCGAGCGGTCTTGGCGTCATAGTCATAGCGCTCGCCGAGATAGTACGGAAGGACTTCGGCGACGAATTGAAGCGGAAGAAA